>NZ_SRLW01000387.1:0-7866 GCF_006518215.1 Myxococcus sp. AB025B | reverse complement strand
GTGGGGAGGGGTGGAACAGAGGGGGGATGAACGGTGCGGAAGGGTTGGACGTCTCGTCGATACGGTTGATTGGGACGGCGGTGACGCCGGCGGTGATGGTGTCGGCGTGCGGCATCGTGGCGACGGGGTTGGACAACCAGATTGCGCGGATGACGACGCGGATGCGGGAGATGTTGCGGGAGGTGCGGCTGTTGCCGGAGGGGCACACGCGGCGGGAGGTGTTGCGGCAGGAGGTGGACATCCTGGACCGGCGGCACGCGATCCTGGCGAGGGCCATCGCGCTCACGTACACGGCGCTGTTGTCGTTCGTGGTGACGTCGCTCTTGTACCTGACGAAGCGTCAGCTCGACATCCCGGAGCCGTTGCCGGTGGTGGCGTTCGCGCTGGGCGTGTTGCTCCTGGGCGCGGTGGCGGTGCTGGCGCTGGCCTCGCTGCGGCTGAGCCGGCTGGCCATCCAACTGGAGCGCGAGGAGCTCTTCGGGAGCAAGCGCGCGCCGCCGTCGAGTTAGGGCATGTGCGGATGGCGAGCGAGAACGCGGCCATCGGGTGACACGGCGTAGAGTTCGAACCAGTCGAGTTCGAGCGTGGCGCCAGCAGGCCAACCGCAGCGCTCGGGACGCCGATCGACACGCACGAAGTAGAGGCCGGCTTCTTGTCCGACGACGACGTCCAGTGATTTGGCCGAGGACTCACACGAGGGCGAGGGGCTTTTTGGGAATCGGGCCAGCACCTGCTGCAGCGCCGCATGTGCCGCCAAGACGGCGGGGCCTTCGAGTGTGGCCAGGGGACGGAGGTCCTTCGGCCATGGAATGGCCTCGGCGCCAATGCTCCCCGCGTCGGAGGGCGCGGCCGGGCCCGCGTCCACGGTCTTCGCCACAGACACGGGTGGGGTGCCGCCGTCCGGAACGAGTGAGATGAGGAGCGCCAGTTGAAGAGGCTTCAGCATGAGCGTCACTCCGGGCGGGCTTCAGACATCGTATCCAACTCGGGGACACAACGCGGTGGGGGAAGGGTCGTGGAGAGATTGCCAGGACGCTGGGGTTCGCAGGTTGCTTGGAAGTACCAGCGCTTCGCTGCGGCATTCCAGCGGAAGACCTCTCCCAGGGGATTCCACTTGTAGATTCGGGGCCGGGCCGAGGAGCCCGTCGCGAGCCAGGCCCACACTGGAACGAGTTGCCCTCGGGCGTCGCGAGCAGGAGACCCGTCGGGTGCCACGGCATACTCGACCATCGTCCATTGTCCTTCCGGCGACTTCATCGCTGGGGAGACGCGGAGGTCCGAGCTGCTCATGTTCGTGCCGCATGGATGATTGTGGGCGAAGCCGAAGACGGGGAGCTGGCGGCCGAAGTCCTTGTCCTCGACACCACCGAAAGGTGGGGTGCAGGCGCTTCGCTCGCCGGTGAGATTTCGAATGGGCCAGGACACCCGCCAGTCCTCGGGCGTTCGATAGACGGCGAGACAGTATTCCGCGGCGTCGGCGCGAGGTCGCCCGGTGCTCGGGTCGCAAGCGTCGGTTGCCCCTGGCAGGGTCATCAACGTTGCGAGCGCGGGAATGATGAGGTCGTCCGGGACGTCGGTCGCATTCGAGTAGACAGTCGGGACCGCATCATGTTCCCAGGGCCCCGGCGCCACGCGCAGGATGTCCCGGTTGTCGAGCGTCGCGAGCTCGCTGCTGGAGAAGTAACGGCGAGCCGGAGCGCATGCCAGGATGAACGTGAGGAGCAAGCCTCCGTTGAGGCAGACGTTGGCGTTGATGTTCCGACGCAGTATCCGAAGCCCCACTCAGGCAGGTCCTGAGCGGGAGCCTACGTCAAGCCGTCCACGGGAGGGCTCTCCTCTTCGTCGTCGAGCCCATGGCGTGACTCGTCACGCGAGCCGAAGCCGCTCCGGGCCGCCGCGGCGCCGACCGCGCGCAGGATGTCGAGCGGGATGGGGAGGATGGTGTGGTTGCCGCCCGTTGTGATCTCCACCAGCGTCTGGAGATAACGAAGCTGGAGCGTGGCCGGGTTGCGGCTGAGCACGTCCGCCGCCATGGAGAGCTTCTCCGCGGCCTGATGCTCGCCCTCGGCGGCGATGATCTTCGCGCGGCGCTCGCGCTCCGCCTCGGCCTGTCGAGCGATGGCCCGCTGCATCTCCAGCGGAAGGTCGATGTGCTTCACCTCCACGTTGGAGACCTTGATGCCCCACGGGTCCGTGTGCGAGTCGAGCACCTGCTGGATTTCGCGGTTGATGCGCTCGCGCTCCGTGAGCAACTGGTCCAGCTCCACCTGTCCCATGATGGCCCGCAGCGTGGTCTGCGCGAGCTGACTGGTGGCGTAGAGATAGTCCTCCACCTGGAGCACGGCCTTGTCCGCCTGGATGACGCGGAAGTAGACGACGGCGTTGACCTTCACGCTCACGTTGTCCCGCGTGATGACGTCCTGGGGCGGCACGTCCCGAGCCACGGTGCGCAGGTCGATGATGACCATGCGCTCCACGAAGGGGATGAGCCAGCGGAAGCCCGCGCGCTTCAGTCCCACGTAGCGTCCCAGCCGGAACACCACGCCGTTCTGGTACTCGGTGACGATGCGCACGCCGGAGAGGAACAGCAGGAAGACGGCGCCCAGGGGGATGAGGAACCCGAGCAGTCCGAATACGTCGGTCATGGCTTCACCTCGTCGACGAAGAGGGTGAGCCCGTCCACACGACGGACCACCACGTGGGTGCCCTGGCGGAGGGGCTTGGGAGAGGTGGCGCGCCAGCGCTCACCGTGGACGAAGACCTCGCCGTTCTCGGGCGAAGTGGGCGAGAGCGTGGTGCCCTCCTCTCCGACGAGCCCCGCGTCACCGCCGAGCTGCGGCAACTTGCGCGTCTGCGCGCCTCGCCACGCGATGTAGGCCGTGGCCCCCGCGAGCACCAGCGTGGTGGGAATCAACCAGGCCCATGTCACGCGGAAGGACGGGTCCACGAACCAGCCCGGGTCGAACCGGTCCACGAGGAACAGTCCACCCAATCCCAACAGCACCACACCCGAGGCCCCGAGCAGCCCACTGGTGACGAACAGCTCCGCGACGATGAGCGCCACGCCGAGCAGCAACAGCAGCAGCGCCCCCGTGCGAACCGGCAGCGCGGAGGACGCCATCAACGCGAGCACCAACGCCACCGCGCCGAGGAGCCCCGGAGCGATGCCGCCTGGATGCGTCAGCTCGACGACGAGCCCGAGCGCGGCCATGAGGAACAACAGGTAGACGAGCGAGGGATGCGCGAGCGCATGGACCAGCCGCTGCGACAAACCGGGCGTCAGCTCCACGAACCGCGCATCGCGGGTGTCCAGGCGCACGGTGTCCCCGCTGGCCACCTGGACCGCGCGTCCATGCACCTGGTCGAGGAACTCCTCCTCACTGGAGGACAGGTACTCCACCACGCGCAGCTCACGGGCCTGGTCCGCGCTGACGGCGACGCTGTCGCGCACGGCGGAGGCGGCCCAGGCGGCATTGCGCCCGCGCTGCTTCGCGATGCTCTCCGCGAAGGCGACGGTGTCATTCTCCACCTTCCGCGCGAGCTGCGAGCCTCCCGCCGCCTCCGGGTCCTCGCCGGTGAGTCCCACCACGGGATGTGCGGCGCCGATTCGGGTGCCCGGAGCCATGGAGGCCACATTCGAGGCGAGGGTGATGAACACGCCCGCGCTGCCCGCATGCGCACCAGAAGGGCCCACCCAGACGAGTACAGGCACGGACGAGCCCAGGAACGCACGCACGATGGCGTGCGTGGCCTCCAGCGAACCACCCGGCGTATCCAATCGGACCAGCAGCGCCGAGTGCCCACCCAGCTCCGCGCGTCGAACGCAGTCGACCAGATAGGCGCCCGAGCCGGAGTCGACCACGCCATCCAGCTCGCACCGGGCCACCGTGTCGTGCGAGACCTCTGTCGGCGGTGTCGCCGCGAGCAACCCCAGTGACAGTGACAGCAGGAGCCCCATCGCTCCGAGTCGCCGCGCGTGCTGGAGTGTCGAGGCTCCCATGGAACGAGAGGGCCGCACGTCACACCTCCTGGAACTGGGGCGAGCCCTGGAGGGTGCCCCGCGGGGCGTCGAGCCGTCGCGGGCAGACGTTGCTGCGCCGCCGCCAATCCGCCTCGGAGCCGATGCTGTTGCCGCACGACCTCGGCTTCCACGCGGCTTCGACGCACCGGTCGATGTCGCGCGACCTCCGAAGGAGGACGTTGCCGAGGCGCCGAGCGGACCCTCCATCACCGTGGAAACCCTCCCAGTCAGTCGCGAGGCAATGGACGGAGCCGCGTGACTCCAGGGCGCGCAGGATGGCCGCGACGTAGCTGTCACCAGGCACTCCGCTCAGCGGCTCAGCGCGGCCTCCACGCAGGAGCGCGGCGCGGCGCGGAAGCACGTCGAGCGCGACGCCACGATGAATGGCGGGTGCTCGCTTGCCGGCATCGACGACATCCCGCATGGCCGTGAAGCTCCCAGGGGTGAGGCCCTCCCGACACAACGGTGCTCATGGCCGACGGCCTCTTCCGCGATGGCCCACCGCATGTCCGGTATCCAGCATCGTGCGCGGGCGCCCGCCTGCCAGGCCGCTCACCGGGTGGTGGGACCCGGCGTCAGGCCCCACATTGCGGCAGGAGGTTCGCGCGGCATGGGCCGCCACCGGCAGTCCCATCATCTTGGACGAGGAGGATTCATGCGCCGTGTCGTTCTCATCGCAGCCCTGGGCTTGGGCGTCACCGCAGCGTTCGCCTGTAAGACCACGCAGCCTCCGGGGACGGAGACGCAGGCGCCGATACAGGGGCCTGATCAGGTGAGAGAGCCCGTGCAGACCGTGCCGAACGAACCGCCAGGTCCCGCCACGCCCATGCCCGCCGAGGCGGACGCGGGCACGACGCAGACGCCGTAGCGACCAGCGCGTGGCGGACCCTCGTCTCACGCAGCCATCATGATTCGAGCGGCACGGATGCCTCCGTGAGGGACGTCCGTGCCGAGTCATCTGGATGCGGCCCGTGACAGCACGCCGGGGCTCGCGCACAGTGCGCGCGGGCACAAGCACCCACGGAGGCGCACGGTGGCGACCACGGTCTATCTGGCGGAGCGAATCTGGACACTGGATGCCGAGCATCCACGGGCCCGAGCCCTGGCCGTGCGCGATGGCCGCGTGCTGGCCGTGGGCTCACCGGACGACGTGCGAGCCGCGGCTCCAGGCGCGCGAGAGGTGGACCTGGGTGACGCCACGGTGGTCCCCGGTCTGGTGGATGCGCACGCGCACATCCACGGGCTGGGCCGGAGCCTCACCACGGTGCGCCTGGAGAAGGCGCCCTCGGTGGACGAGGTGGTGCGTCGCCTGGCGCAGGCGCCTGCCTCCAGCTTCCAGGGGGACTGGTTGCTGGGACGGGGCTGGGACCAGAACGAGTGGCCCGGCGGAGCCTTCCCAGGGCGCGAAGCGCTCGACGCACGCTTCCCGTCGACGCCGGTGTTCCTCACGCGAGTGGACCACCACGCGGCGTGGGTGAACGGTGAGGCGCTCCGACGCGCTGGCATCACCCGAGACACCGAGGACCCGGAAGGCGGCCGCATCCTGAGGGACGCGCGGGGAGCGCCCACAGGTGTGCTCGTGGACAACGCGATGGACGTGGTGGCCGCGGCGATGCCACCGCCCACGAAGGACCAGCTCGAGACGCGACTGCGCGCGGCGCTGGAGCGCTGTGCCCGGGTGGGCCTGACAGGCATTCACGACGCGGGCATGGACCTGGAGGCCTTCCGCGTCCTCCAGCAATGGGACGCACAGGGCACGCTGCCCCTGCGCGTCTACGCGATGGCGGCGGGCCAGGGAGATGAGCGGCACGCGTACCTGGAGCAGGGGCCCTGGCAGGGGAGGATGCTGACGATGCGCGCGGTGAAGTTCCTCGCGGATGGCGCGTTGGGGAGCCGAGGCGCCGCGCTCCACGAGGACTACAGCGACGAGCCCGGCCAGCGCGGGCTGTTGTTGATGTCCCCCGAGGAGCTGGAGTCGAGGACGCTCGCGTTCATGGCGAGGGGCTTCCAGGTCTGCATCCACGCCATTGGAGACCGTGCCAATACCTTGGTCGTGGACGTGCTGCTGCGAGCCTCCGAGGTGACGGGGACTCAGGCACTGCGACACCGTGTCGAGCACGCGCAGATACTTCGACGCGAGGACATCACGCGCCTGGGCGCGGCGAAGCTCGTGGCGAGCGTGCAGCCCACCCATGCGACCAGCGACATGCCCTGGGCGGAGACGCGGCTGGGCCGCGAGCGGCTGCGCGGAGCCTACGCGTGGCGCAGCCTGAAGGAGGCGGGAGCGAACCTCGCGCTGGGCAGCGACTTCCCCATCGAGAACCCGGACGTGCTGGCGGGCCTGTACGCGGCGCGCACTCGGCAGGACGCCACGGGCAGGCCCGAGGGCGGCTGGCGGTCGGAAGAAGTCCTGACCGGACAGGAGGCCCTGGAGGGCTTCACGCTCGGCCCCGCGTGGGCGTCGTTCGAGGAGGCACGGCGCGGACGACTGGTGACAGGGCAGGACGCGGACTTCGTGGCCCTGTCCGTGGACCCGGTGGAGGGCGCCGCGAGGGGCCTGGTGGACGCGCGAGTCCTCGCGACGGTGGTGGCGGGTGTGGAGGTGTTCCGCGAGTCGCCGTGACTGCTGCTCACACGCTGAAGATCTGCGAGCGCGCCGCCTCGGCGATGGCGACGACGGCGGGGTGACGCAGGCGGCGCTCGACGGTGATGGCGTAGAAGCAGGTCTCGATTTCGTCGGTGCGCCCGATGACGGAGCAGTTGAAGGCGCGCTCCATCTGCGACTCGATGACGGAGGGCATGGCGAACACGCCGTGCCCGCTCTGCCCGAAGGCCTGGAGCAGCGCGCTGTCGTCGAAGTCGCCGGCGATGAGCGGGCGCAGGTTCTGTCGCTCGAACCAGAGGTCCAGCGAGCGGCGCACGGAGGACTCGTCCGAGGGGAGCAGCACGGGTGCGCCGTCGAGCGAGCGGGGGAAGTCCTTCTTCAGGTGGCGCAGGTTGTTGGCCGCGAAGAAGGACACGCCGCACTTGCCCAGCAAGTGGTTGAAGGAGCGGACGCTGACCGGCTCGGAGCTGGGGGCATCGGCGAGCACCACGTCCAGCTCATGCAGCGCCAGGGAGGCGAGCAGTTGGGGCAGCGGGCCCTCGCGGCAGATGATGCGCAAGGAGGGCCCCGCCTCGAGCGCGGGCTTGAGGAGCTGCTCGGCCACCAGCTTCGGGATGACGTCGAGGATGCCCACGTTGAGCCGTAGCTGCTGGCCCGGGGGGAGGCCCGCGACCACGTTCTTCAGCTCGTTGCCCAGGCGGAAGATTTCGTCCGCGTACCGCATGACGGTGCGGCCCACGTCGGTGAGGACCAGCTTGCGGCCCTGTCGCTCGAAGAGCTTGTGGCCCAGCGACTCCTCCAGCAGCTTGAGCTGGCTGCTGATGGTCGGCTGGGCGAGGTGCAACTCCTCGCCCGCCTTGGCGATGCTGCCCGCCCGCGCAACCGTCCAGAAATACAGGAGATGGTGGTAGTTGAGCCAGCTCATGGGCTTAGAAATAACCTATGAATTGAGTTCAAACTACCTAATTTTTTTAAGGATGGCGGTGGCTTATCTCTTGGGGCGTTCGCGGCGATTGGTTCGCCGCGAATGAACCGGAGGAGGTCCATGGAAGCCATCAAGGTGAGCGAGTTCTGCGAGTCCCCTGAGCTTGAGGTGCCGGGCGCGGTGGTCGAGGCGCGGGTACGAGAGCACCTGAATCTGGTGGAGCGGTTGGCATGGAAGTACCGCTGGACGGGGCTGCCGCAGGACGAGCTGGTGGCGGAGGGCAACGTCGGGTTGATGGAGGCGGCGGGGCGGTTC
>NZ_SRLW01000386.1:0-7890 GCF_006518215.1 Myxococcus sp. AB025B | reverse complement strand
GGGTGGCTCGCTCACGGGGATGCGCGAAGGAGGCTCTCACAGGTCCGGCGCTCCGGGGGCCCCTTCCCCGGGGGGCGGGCTCGCCGGCCCACTCCTCCGGGAGACAGGGGGACACGGGCGGTGAGACACGGGGCTTGCGCCATTGGGCACTGGTGGACAGAGGACGTGCGGGGTCCACGCCGGGTTCGACAGCCCGCAAACCAGCGTCTATGTCCTCCCTTGCATGGTGTCCGCTCCGCGAGAGGTGCTGCTGTTCACCCTGGCAGGTCAACGCTACGGCCTCCCCACCGAGGACGTGCGTGAGCTGGTGCGCGCCGTGCGCCTGACACCCCTGCCCCAAGCACCGGATGTCGTCGAGGGACTGCTCAACCTGCACGGTCAGCTGCTCCCCGTGCTCGACCTGCGCCGGCGCTTCCGGCACCCCGCCCGGCCCCTGTCCTCCTTCGACCACCTCATCATCGCCCAGGCCGGCCCTCGACAGGTCGCCCTGCGCGTGGACCGCGCCGAGGGCCTGCGGGTGGTCGCACCCGAGGAGTGGGACGAGACGCCCCGCGAGCTGCCCGGCGTCGGCTACGTCACCGGCGCCGCCAAGCTGGAGGACGGCCTGGTCCTGGTCCACGACCTGCGCGGGTTCCTCTCCGAGGCCGAGTCCCTGGCCCTGGACGCGGCGCTCGCGTCCTCGACGGAGCGTGCGTGAGGCAAGGGCCGTGGAGCCATCCGGGCTTTCCCGCCGTGCTCGCGCTCGTCGAGGAGCGCGCGGGGCTCGCTCCACCCTCCTGCCCCGCCTCCGCCGAGGAAGGCATCAGCCGCGCCATGGCTCGCGCCGGCGTCCGGGACTTCGAGACCTATCGCCTGCGCATCAGCGATGACGCGGCCGCGATGGACGACCTGCTCACCGAGCTCACCATCGGTGAGACGTACTTCTTCCGCACCCCCGAGCACTTCGAGCACCTGCGCCGCGTCGTGCTCCCCGGTCTGCGCGAGCGCCATGGACAGGACTACAGCGCGCGCCTGTGGAGCGCGGCGTGCTCGTCCGGCGAGGAGCCGTACTCGCTGGCGGCCCTGATGATGAACGAGGGCTGGGGCCAGCACATGACGGTGCTCGCCACGGACGTGTCGCGCACGGCGCTCGCTCGCGCACGACGCGCGCACTATGGCGAGTGGTCCCTTCGGGGCCCCTGGGCCGAGCGGATGCGCGCGCACCTGCGCCCCGAGGGCCGCCAGTACATCCTGGCTCCCGACGTGAAACAGCACGTGCGCTTCAGCTACCTGAACCTCGCGCTCGACACGTGGCCCTCGCCCGACTCCGGCATCTGGCGACTGGATGTCGTGTTCTGTCGCAACGTCCTCATCTACTTCAACGACGCCACCATCGAGGCCGTGGCCCGCCGCCTCCATGCGTCGCTGGCGGAGGGAGGGTGTCTGTTCACCGGTCCCTCGGACCCGCCGCTCGGGGGGCTGGCTCCGCTGGAGCCCGTGCTCACCGAGTGGGGCGTGTTCTATCGGCGGCTGCCGCCCGGCACCACCGTGGCCGTCCCCGATGGGGCGCCGTTCGGTGCGCACCCGGCGGGTGCGGCGCATGAGGGTCATGGGGCTCGGGCACCGCATGAAACGTGGCCGTCGCAGCCCGTAGGCGGCGCTTGGGCGCATGGCTCGGGCGCTCATCCCGAGGCGGGTGGCGCGGGACAGGGTGGCGCGCTTCAGCGCGAGCAGGGCTCCGCGCGCGATGCCGGCGCCACAACAGGCGATGCCGGTGCGTTTCAGCGCGGGCCGGGCTCCGCGCGCGATGCCGGCGCCGCGACAGGCGATGCCGGTGGTTTTCAGCGCGGGCGGGGCTCCGCGCACGACGCTGGCTCCGTGGGCGCGTTTCCGGGTCAGGCGGGCGCAGTCAACCGCGGGCCGGGCTCCTCGGCCACGGTCGCCGGTGCGAACCCGCGGGGCTCCGCGCCTCGTGGCCCCACCCCCCGGGCCCTCCATCCCACGGAGCTGTCCACCGCGCGTCGCGCGCTGGAGCGCGGCGACTGGCGCGAGGCCGCGACACGGCTGGGCGCGCTGGACCCCGACCCGGACATCGCCACCACCGCCGTGCGCGCCATCGCCAACCTGGATGCCCAGGCCGCCCTCTACGTCAGCGCCGAGGCCGCCACCCGCCATCCGCTCGTGCCCGGCCTGCGCTACCTCGAAGCCCTCCTCCTCCTCGGCCAGGGCCGCCTCCCCGACGCCGAGCGCGCCGTCCGTCAGGCCCTCTACCTGGAGCCCACCCTCGCCGTCGCCTGGCTCGTCCTCGGACGCGTGCTGCGCCGGCTCGGCGACCTCCCCGGCGCCCGGAAGGCCCTGCGCGAGGCCGAGACGCTCTGCGAGGCCCTGCCCCCCGACACCGCCGTGCCACTCGCGGAGGGCGAGCGCGCACGTGAGCTGGCACGCGCCGCCCGTGACGAGCGCGTCCGCATGGAAGGCTCCTGATGCCGCACTCCAAGAACATCGACTGGACCGCCGTCCGGGCCCGGCTCGCCGAGCTGGAGTCCTCTCGCGAGGCCCAGGGTGACCTCACCCCCGAGGAGGAGGCCGCGCTGCTCGACGAGCGCGCCCGCGCCCTCGGCCGCCCCCTCACGCCCGACCTCGCCCCGGACACCCTGCGCGAGGTGGTGAGCTTCCGCGCCTCCGGCCAGACCTACGCCCTGGAGTCCCGGTTCGTGCTCGAGGTCGTCCGCTCCGCGGAGGTCATCCCCCTGCCCGGAGCGCCGCCCGCGCTGCGCGGCCTCACGCTGCTGCACGGGGAGGTGCTCCCCGTCGTCGAGCTGGCCCCGCTCTTCGGCCGCGCGCCGTCGAACGCCGCCGGCCCCCTGCTCGTCGTGGGCACGCACCGGGCCGAGCTGGGCGTGCGCACCGAGGAGGTGCGGGAGGTCACCCAGGTGTCCAGCCTGGACCTGCTGCCCACCCCCGAGGGCCTCGTGGACACCGCCGGCAGTCTGGTGTTCGCCGCCGACAGGGACGGAACTCTCTTGCTGGAGGGCGACGCGTTGCTGAGTGACAGTCGCCTCGTGTTCGATTTGTCCGACGAAGGAGTCGTATGAACATCGGGAACCGCATCGCGGTCGGCTTCGGACTCTCATTGATTGTGCTGCTCATCCTGGCCGTCGTCGCGTTCCAGGGAGCCCGCCAGCTCAACGAGACCACCGAAGGCCTGCTCAAGGCCCACGAGAACTACAAGCTGGTGCGCGAGGTGCGCGCGCTCATCGTCGACGCGGAGACGGGACAGCGCGGCTTCCTGCTCACCGGCGAGGACTCCTACCTGGAGCCCTATCAACAGGCGGTCGCCACGCTCCAGCAGGACATCAACCTGCTGCGCGACGCGATGGCGCCCTTCCGCCAGCAGCGCGACCGCATGGTGCGCCTGGAGCCGCTCATCACGGGGCGGCTGGCCCTGCTCGAGGAGGGCATCCGCCAGCGCCGCGACAAGGGCCTGGAGAACGCGCTGCCCATCGTCCGGGGTCACCGGGGCAAGGAGCTGATGGACCAGATTCGCGGCGTCATCAACGAGATGCTCGCCGAGGAGCAGGAGCGCTGGAAGGAGCACGCCGACGCCGCCCAGGCCGCCGCGCGGCAGATCATGTGGGTGCTCGCCCTCTGCGCCGTGATGGGGCTGCTCATCGTCTCCGTGGGCAGCTACGTCATCACCCGCAGCATCACCGTGCCGCTGCGCCGGCTGATGCTGGGCGTGGAGCAGCTGGGCTCGGGGAAGCTGACCCACCGCATCGACATCAAGGGCCGCGACGAGACGGCGGAGCTGGCGCGCGCCTTCAACGACATGGCCGAGCGCCGCCAGCAGTCCGAGGCGCAGATCGCCCGGCAGTCCGAGCAGCGCGAGCACACGCTGCGCACCGTGGCGGAGTTCGTCAATCAGCTCGCGGGCGCCAGCTCGCAGATTCTCGCCAGCACCACCGAGCAGGTGGCCGGCGCCCAGGAGCAGGGCAGCGCGGTGACGGAGACGGTGAGCACCATCGAGGAGATCACCAAGACGTCCGAGGAGGCCGCCGGCCGCGCGCGCAACGTCAGCGACTCCGCGCGCCACGCCGAGGAGGTGGGCCGCTCCGGCCGTCGCTCCGTGGAGGAGGCCGTGTCCTCCATGGGCACCGTGCGCGAGCAGGTGGAGTCCATCGCCCAGCGCATCCTCGCGCTCGCCGAGCAGGCGCAGGCCATCGGCGACATCATCACCACCGTCAACGACATCTCCGAGCAGACGCACATGCTCGCGCTCAACGCCTCCATCGAGGCCAGCCGCGCGGGGGAGAACGGCCGGGGCTTCGCCGTCGTCGCCGCCGAGGTCAAGGCGCTGGCGGACCAGTCCAAGAAGGCCACCAGCCAGGTGCGGCAGATTCTCGGGCAGATTCAGAAGGCCACGCACGGCGCGGTGATGACCACCGAGGAGGGTACCAAGAGCGTGGCCACCGCCACGCGCGTGGTGTCCGAGGCGGGCGCCACCATCCAGACGCTGTCGGACCTGCTCGCGCAGGCGTCGCTCACCGCCGCGCAGATCGCCGCGTCCGCCAACCAGCAGGCCACGGGCATCGCGCAAATCCGTCAGGCCATGCATGACGTCAACCAGGCCACGCAGCAGGGCCTGTTGTCGTCGCGCCAGACGGAGCGGGCCATGCAGGACATCAACGGCATGGGGCAGAAGCTCAAGGGCCTGCTCGAAGAGTACGGCCGCTGATGGACCGCGACAGGCTCGCCCAGGCGTTGCTCGCCACGTTCCTCGAGGAGCTCGAGGGACATGTGACGTCGCTCAACCGCGACCTGCTCGCGCTGGAGCGGGAGCAGGGGACACCGCCCGCCACCGAGCGGGTGTCGGCGCTCCTGCGCACGCTGCACAGCGTGAAGGGCGCCGCGCGCGCGGCCAGCGCCCTGCTGGTGGAGACGGCCTGTCACCGGCTGGAGGAGGTGCTCGAGCCCCTGCGCGACCGGCGCACCGCGCCTCCGGAGCTGTATGAGCTGTGCTTCGCCGCCGTGGACGCGCTGGACGACGCGGGGCGGCGGCTGGCGTCGCGGCAGGAGCTGACGGGCTCGCCGCTGGAGCTGCTGCTGCCGGACCTGGAGCGCGCGGCCCAGGGCGCGGCGGCGCCGGCGCGTCCCTCGGCGTCGGAGGGCTCGCGCGCGAGCGGGAGCGTGGGCGACACGGGGGCTCCGGGAACCGGCGGTGCGGCGTCCACCCACGACGGGGGGGCCTCACGGTCGCCGGGGGCCGGCGGCGCGGACTCCCCCCGTGACGCGGGGACCTCTCGCGCTCCGGGCGCGGAGCCTTCGGAGCTCTCGTCCGGTGGCGCCGGCCTGGAGACGACGCTGCCGGTGCGCGTGTCCGCGCAGAAGCTGGACGCGCTCTTGTCGCGCAGCGGTGAGCTGCGGGTCGCCGCGCTGCGACTGGAGGGCCGCGCCGAGACACTGGAGGCGGTGCGCGAGGAGCTCTCCCGCGTGCGCGACGCCGTGCGCGGCACCGACGGCGAGGCCGCGCTGCGCCGCGCGGAGACGGAGCTGGCGAGGGTGGCGCGCGAGCTGGCCGCGGACCAACGGGCCCTCGGCGGCGTGGCCACCGGCATGGATGACGAGGTCCGCCGCGCGCGCACCCTGCCCTTCGTCGAAGGCTGCAGCGGCCTGGAGCGCGCCGCGCGCGACGTGGCCCGCTCCGAGGGCAAGAAGGTCCGCCTGGAAATCCAGGGGGGCGCGCTGGAGCTGGACCGCTCCCTGCTCCAGTCCCTGCGCGAGCCGATGCTGCACCTGGTCCGCAACGCCGTGGCGCACGGCCTGGAGTCCCCCGAGGAGCGCGAGCGCGCGGGCAAGCCCGAGGAGGGGCTCGTCACGCTGTCGGCGCGCCTGCGCGGCAGCCGCGTGGAGGTCACCGTGGAGGACGACGGGCGCGGCCTGGACCTCCAGGCGCTGCGCACGCGCGCCCTCGAGCGAGGCATCGAGGTCCCCGAGGACGACGCGGACGCGGCGCGGCTCGCCTTCCACCCGGGCCTGTCCACCACGTCGCGGGTGACGGAGGTCGCGGGCCGGGGCGTGGGCCTGGATGTGGTGCGCACCCAGGTGGAGACGATGCGCGGCACGGTGGAGGTGGCCACCCAGCCCGGCAAGGGCGCGCGCTTCACGCTCGACGTGCCCCTCACGCTGAGCACCCTGCGCGTGCTGCTGGTGTCCACCGGAGGACAGACGCTGGCCCTGGCCAGCGAGGGCGTGGCCCGGCTGGTCCGGCTGGCGCCCGAGGAGGTGCGCGACGTGGAGGGCCGCCCCACCTGGGTGGCCGAGGACGCGCTGGTGCCCCTGGCCTCGCTGTCGGACGTGCTGGGCCTGCCCGCGGGGCCTCCGCGTCAGCGCCGGGGAGCGGTGGTGCTGGCGGCCGGCACCGCGCGCGCCGCGCTGGTGGTGGACGAGGTGCTGGCCGAGCAGGAGGCCCTCGTCCGCGCGCTGGGTCCTCGCGTGCGCCGCGCGCGTCACGTGTCGGCGGCGGCGGTGCTGCCGGACGGACGGCTGTCGCTCCTGCTCAACCCCGCCTCGCTGGTGCGGGCCGCGGGGGGACGACCCTCCACGGCGCTGTTCCCCACCCCGGCGGCCCGGGCGGCGCGGCGGCGCATCCTCCTGGCGGACGACTCGCCCACCACGCGCGCGCTCGAGCAGAGCATCCTGGAGGGCGCCGGCTACGACGTGGTGGCGTGCGCGGACGGGGCCGAGGCCTGGGAGCGGCTGCAGACCGTCGGCGCCGAGGCGCTCGTGCTCGACGTGGAGATGCCACGCATGGACGGCATCGCGCTCACCGAGGCCGTGCGCGCCTCCCCCCGCTTCTCGCGGCTGCCGGTGGTGCTGGTCACCGCCCGGGGCAAGCCCGAGGACAAGGCGCGCGGGCTGCAAGCGGGGGCCAGTGCCTATCTTGTGAAAAGCGCGTTCGACCCGACGAGCCTGCTGGAGACCCTGAGACGACTGCTATGAGGACTGAACCGTTGCGCATCGTGGTGGCCGAGGACTCGCCCACCGCCCGCCGGCTGCTGGTGGAAATCCTGCGCGCCGACCCCGCGCTGAGCGTGGTGGGCGAGGCGAAGGACGGCGTGGAGGCGGTGGAGCTGGCCCAGCGGCTGCGGCCCCACCTGGTGACGATGGACATCCAGATGCCGCGCATGGACGGCCTGGAGGCCACGCGCCGAATCATGACGGAGGTGCCCACCCCCGTCGTCGTCGTGTCCACGCTGGTGGAGCGCGACATCCAGACGTCCATGGCCGCGCTGCGCGCCGGCGCGCTCGCCGTGCTCCAGAAGCCCCTGGGCCCCGAGTCCCTGGACTTCGACGCGGAGAGCCGTCGACTGCGCGACACCCTGAAGGCCATGGCGGAGGTGAAGGTGGTGCGCCGCTGGCCGGACCGGGGCACGACGCCCGTGCCGCCGCCCCTCGCCGCGCCCGCGCCCCGAAAGCAGCCGCCGCCCACGGCGGTGGTGGCGCTGGCGGCGTCGACGGGAGGCCCGGCCGCGCTGTTCCGGCTGCTGTCGGAGCTGCCCTCGGACTTCCCCGCGCCCGTGCTGGTGGTGCAGCACATCGCGCTCGGCTTCGGTCAGGGCCTGGCGTCCTGGCTGGCCACGGCGGGGCCGCTGCCCGTGCGGGTGGCGGAGGAGGGAGAGCTGCTCCTGCCCGGCCACGTCTACCTGGCGCCGGACGACCGACACCTCGGCATCCAGGACGGCCGCGCGCAGGTGTCCAAGGCGGCGCCCGTCAACGGCTTCCGCCCCTCGGCGACGTGGCTGTTCCGCTCGGTGGCCAGGGCGCACGGCGCGGAGGCGCTCGCGGTGGTCCTGACGGGCATGGGCCAGGACGGCCTGGAGGGCGTCCGCGAGCTGCGGGGGGCGGGGGGCC
>NZ_SRLW01000385.1:0-7936 GCF_006518215.1 Myxococcus sp. AB025B | reverse complement strand
CTGCCCACCATGCCCCCCGCCCCGGATGTCACCCAGGTCCTCCTCCCCTTCGGGGCGCTGGTGGGCCGTGAGGTGGACCTCGACGCCTTCCTCCAGACGTTGATGGACCGCATCGCCGCCACCATGCAGGCGGACCGGGGCACGCTGTGGTTGTTGGACCCCGCACGGCGCGAGCTGTTCAGCCGCGCGGCGCACCTGCCGGAGGTGTCCCAGATTCGCGTGAAGCTGGGCCAGGGCGTCGCCGGCACCGTGGCCCAGCAGGGCCAGCCCATCAACGTGCCGGACCCGCGCGGCGAGCAGCGCTTCTTCGCGGACATCGACCGGATGACGGGCTACCGCACCACCAGCCTGCTCGCGGTGCCGCTGCGCGACGTGGACGGCGCGCTGTACGGCGTGCTCCAGGTGCTCAACCGCCGGGGCGCGGACCGCTTCACGCATGAGGACACCGAGCGGCTGGACGCCATCGCGTCGCAGGTGAGCTCCGCCCTGCAGAGCACCAGCCTCTACCAGGAGCTGCAGCGCGCCAAGGACCAGCCCCAGGCGCCGGTGGGCTACTTCTTCAACCGCATCATCGGCGAGTCCCCGCAGTTGCAGAGCATCTACCGGCTGGTGCGCAAGGCCGCGCCCACCGACGCCACCGTGCTGCTGCGCGGCGAGAGCGGCAGCGGCAAGGAGCTCTTCGCGCGCGCCGTGCACGTCAACGGCCCGCGCCGCGACAAGCCGTTCATCAAGGTCGACTGCGCCGCCCTGCCCGCCACGCTCATCGAGAACGAGCTGTTCGGCCACGAGAAGGGCGCCTTCACCGGCGCGGACCACCGGATGCCCGGCAAGTTCGAGGCGGCCGACAACGGCACCGTGTTCATCGACGAGATTGGCGAGCTGCCCCTGCCCGTGCAGGGCAAGCTGCTGCGTGTCCTGCAGGACCGCGAGTTCGAGCGCGTGGGCGGCACGCAGGCCATCAAGGTGGACGTGCGCATCGTCGCGGCCACGCATCGGGACCTGGCGCGCATGGTGGCCGAGGGCCGCTTCCGCGAGGACCTCTACTACCGCATCAAGGTCGTGGAGGTGGTGCTGCCCCCGCTGCGCGAGCGCGGCGCCGAGGACATCGAGCGGCTGGCCCGGCACTTCGTCGCCACCGCCGCGCGGCGCCACCGGCTGGTGACGCCCCGTCTCAGCCCCGCCGCGCTGGAGCGGCTCAAGCGCTACCGTTGGCCGGGCAACGTGCGCGAGCTGGAGAACTGCATCGAGAGCGCCGTGGTGCTGTGCGAGGGGGAGATCCTCGAGGAGCACCTGCCCCTGCCGGACCTGGACCGCGTCCCCGGGAGCACGCCCGCCGAGCCCGCGCGCGCCCTGGCGCCCACCGCGTCCGAGCCGGGCCTGAAGTCCCTGGCCGAGGTGGAGCGCCTGCACATCCTGCGCGTCCTGGACGCCGTGAAGGGCAACCGCACCGCCGCCGCGAAGGTGCTGGAGATCGGCCGCAACACGCTCGCCCGCAAGCTCAAGGAGTACGGCCTCGCCGACGAGGCGTGAGCGCCGCGCCCCGGTGGGCAGGCGGCCTTCCGCGTCAGTCCAGAATTACCCCTTGGAACCGACAGCACGTGCCTCCCGGTAGAACCTGGAGCATGCTGGAGCGGCCATCCATTCCGTCCGAGGGGAAGCCCATGAAGGTCATCGAGTCGCTGCTCGCCCAACTTCCGCCAGCGCTGGCCGAGAAGCTTCCGGACGTGAAGCTGCAGGACCAGGACATCCGGGTGACGCTCGCGCAGGAGGGCCTCACGCGGGACAACATCCTGCCGCCCAAGCTGATCCTCGCGGACTTCACGCTGTCGTTCGACGGGGCCGTGGAGGCCACGGTGCGCAACTTCAACTCGCCCGGTGACGTGGACGAGAACGGCGTGGTGGGAGAGCCCGCCGCCGCCAGCGCGCCGGCCTCCGACGGCTCCCGGCCCCAGCTGCTGCTGGGAGGAGAGACCGGCTGGATGCGCTACCAGGCCACGGCGCGCATCAAGTCCGCGGGGTCCATCGGCTCGCTGCCGTTCGTGTCCGGACAGGGCAAGAGCGAGGTGTTCGCCACGCTCAGCGACTACCGGGCGCACCCGCTGACGCGGAACATGCGCGAGGCGGCGAAGGAGGACCTGTCGCATCCACGGCTGCTGGTGTTGTCCACGGACCTGACCAAGCTGGGCCCGGGTGACGCGGTGGCGTGGCAGGTGCGCGGGACGCTGGAGGCGGGGCTCGAGCTGAACTGGGCGGACCTGTTCACCACGAACCTGGCGAACCTGGCCTTCGTGCGGACCAGCGAGCTCATCGAGCTGAAGACGGCGCTCGACGCGAAGGTGGGCGCGCGCGTGTCGCTCACGGACGACTACCAGCTCGTCTTCTCCCGCCCCGCCGCGAGCCGCATCCAGCTGGCCGTGCGCAAGGCGAAGTCGCGCGAGGCCACGCTGGGCGCGGGGCTCAACCTCCAGGTGGAGCTGGCCGACGCGGAGGCGGTGCGCAAGCGGCTCGGCGAGGTGCTCACGGCCATCACCGGGCAGGCCGAAGCGAAGGTGGAGGAGCTGGTCGACAAGGCCCTCGACAAGGTGCTCAGCGCCGAGGAGCAGGCCCAGCTTCGCGGCATCCTGGAGCGGCTGGGGCTGGACCCGCAGCTGGTCGTCCTCGACCACCTGAAGCAGGAGTGGGCGCAGCTCAAGCAGAAGGTGTCGAGCGCGCTCGACACGTTGGTGAAGGCGCGCGTGGCGGCGTCCTTCCAGTACGAGTACCTGCGCGTGTCCGAGTCCTCCACGCTGCTGGAGGTGGAGCTGGACGAGGCCACCGCGCTGCGCTTCCACGGCTCGCTGCTGCGCGGCAGCCTGGTGGACCTGCTCGCGTGGCTGCGTGAGCCGGCGAACGCGGGGAGCTACACGCTGCGCAACTACCTGAACACCTCCTCCACCACGCTCCAGTCGACCGTGGGCTTCACGCTCGGCCTGGGCAGCTTCGAGGTGCTCAAGGCGCGCTCCACGCGGAAGCAGACCTGGGTGAACCAGGAGAACCTCCAGGGCGCGCGGCGGCAGGCGTTCCTCGGGCAGCGCGCGTACGAGGACTCGTTCCTGGGCCACCGTGGCCGGTGGGTGGTGGACTTCCGCGCGGACATGGAGACGTTCACCCTGGCTCCGACGGCGCCGGACTTCCGCCTGGGCCTGCACATGCTGCTGTGGGGCCAGAAGAAGAAGCTGTCGAAGCAGGAGCTGCGCGAGGCGGTGGACGACGCCGTCGTGTGGGGCGTGCTGGACGCGAACGACGCCGCCACGGTGCTGACGAAGCTCGACGCGCACGTGGGCAGGTCGGACGTGGAGACGCAGCTGGAGCTCAAGGTGTCGGACGACATGCTCCGCGAGCTCCTGCCGCGACTGCAGGGCTTCGACGTCAAGCTGTTCTCCCGCGCGCTCGCCCGGGCCATGCCTTGGAGCGAGCAGACGGCGCGCGTGTCCCCGGAGTTCCGCAAGCTGGTCTATGGGCCCATCTGGGAGTCGTATCTGAACGAGGTGCTCGACAAGGGCAGCTTCCTGTCCGGAGACCTCTCCCCCACCCGCGCCGCGCAGCTCGCCCAGTGGTTCATCGAGCGCGACGCGACGGTGAAGCAGCTCGCCTCGGACCTGCTGCTGCGCGAGAAGACGTGGAACGGTATCGGCGGCAGGTTCACCTTCGCGGAGGTGACGCAGGCAAACAGCGGGACGATGGGCAAGTGCCGCCGGTTCGTGGAGGGCCTCGTGCGACTGCGTCGCTCCATCGACGAGCGGCGGAGCGGCGAGGAGCTGCGCGCGGTGCACGGTGAGTTGGAGGGGATGTGGAACACGGGGTTCCATCTGCGCGCCGCGGGGGCACTGCTCGCCGAGGTCGCGAAGGCGACTCCTCGCGGGCTCGGCGGCATCGAGCGCACGTTCACCGTGCGGATCGCGAGCAGCCAGGAGCAGCTCGTGTTCTCCACCGCGTGGGGCCCGTCGTCGTCAACGTAGGCAGGGCGCGGAGCTCACAGCGTGCGCGACAACATCAGCGCGGCGGCCACGGACATCACCCCGGCCGCCGTGAAGTGCGTCCAGGCCCGGCGAGCCAGCGTGCCTCGCGTGTCCTGCGCCTCCGGCCCCAGGACGACCAGGGCGGGTCCGCCGCCGCGACCGCACAGCTCGTAGGTGCCCTCGCGCGGGCCCCGTCGGAGCTCCCCCACCACGAAGCACGTCTCGCCCGCGGTCCCCGCGCGCTCCCAGGACAGGGCCCAGGGCTCGTCCGTCAGCTGGCGAGCCTCGGGCACCGAGGCGCCCTCCGGCGCCACCGGCCGCTCCTCGAGCCACGCGGAGGGCGTCGGCAGACAGACCGTCCTGCAGCGGCGGGGCCGCACGGGCGCCATCAACGACGCGGGCGAGAAGCGCACTCGTGCCCGGATGCGCGCGCCGCGCAACGTCAGCGTCGGGGAATAGGCGCGCTCACGCGACAGCAGCGTCCCCTTGCGCCCATCCGAAGCAACCTCACGCAGCTCCGCCTCGTAGAACGCGCAGCCCACGCCCCCCGGCGACGTCAGTTCCTCCTGCGCATCGAGCGTGCCCTGGAAGACACCCCAGCTCGTGGAGGCCCCGGCGCGCAGCTCCGCCACGGCGTCATCCAGGCTCTTCGGCGCCGAGTCGCGCAGCAGCTCCGAGCCCGAACGGACCCGGGTGCCCCGCACCGCGAGCAGGGCCGCCGCCACCAGCAGCGCGATGCCCACCGACCTGCCGAACGACTCGGACGACCACACCACGAAGGCCACGTTGCCCAGCCCGGAGACGAGCAGGAAGCCGCCGAAGGCCAGCATGCCGAACCAGACCAGCGGCAGACGGGGGACACGCGAGTCCGGCCCCCGCCGTCCCGCGGTCAGCACGGCCACCACCAGCCCCGCCAGGAGCGCCGCATAGATGGGCGCCAGCACGGCGCGCCAGAATTCCATCCCGTCCCCCGGCCGCACGAACAGGGCCCGCTCCACGCCAGACCCCGGATACCGAGGGAAGGTGGTGCGCCGGACAGGCTCGCGCAAGGTCGCCCGGAGTCCCACCCCGTCCCGCGCCTGACAGGTGCCGCGGGAACCGCCCTCCGTCGGACGGAGTCCGGCCGGGTCGTGCGAGGGAAGTGTTGAGTACGTGAGGATTCCACGACAGGCGCCGACAAGTCGTGAGCCCAGCCCGCTTCGGCGCGCAGGTGCTGGAGAAACAGCTCAGGAAGCAAGAGAGTGCGCTTCAGACGGCCATGGAGTTGCCCGGAGGCGGCCAGTGACCCTCGAAGCGCTGGAACAATGCATCTCGCAACTTCTCGCACTCGCACGTTCGCGAGGAATCGAAGAGGTCGATACCGGGGAGCGCGACTACTACTGGAACGTACCGAGCCCGGAATGGGTGGACATGACGAAGCAGCCGCAGTTGACGGTGGGTTCGCTCGACGATGAACCCGCTACTGCTCCTGGCCCGCGGAGGCCCGGCGCAGCGGCTGCTCGCGGAGCTGTCCCTTCACCTTCAGGTCATCGAAGGTGCACGCGAGGTTGCGGCATCCCACCGCCACCTTGGCGACGCGGTTCTCCAGGCCGGGCAGCAGCTTGCGGGCGAAGCGCTGCCGTCCGAGGAACCCTTCCGCGAGCACGCCGCCCTTCACACGGCTGAGCTTCAGGCGCACCTGGTAGGGCCCCCGGTCGGGCAGCGGCATCTCGTCCTCGACGAGCCCGTCCGTGTCCTGCGCGCTGTTGCCGACGATCTCCTGTCCGTCCTCGGCGAAGTAGCGCCACGCCAGGCGCATGCCGACCTCCGGAATCGCGAAGGCCGACACCTGGAGGTCCCGGATGCGGAAGGACAGCTCGCCGTAGTGCTGTGAGTCCGGCTCGTCCGGACGGTACTCGTCCCCGAGCGGCTTCACGTCCATCATCACCGAGGCGTCGAAGTGGTCCGCCGCGAAGTAGCGCGTCGCCACATAGGCGCGCGGCACCAGTCGCCGGCCACCGGCATCCTGCCCCCCCTGCCATGCGCGGAGCTGTCCGCCTTCGACCTTCCACAGGCCGCTGTGGAGGTTGAGCTCCTCGGGGCCCTTGTCGTCGAAGGACACCTCGAAGCGCGCCTCGCCATCCGGCGTCGCCGCCTCGACCAGGGTCGCCGTGGAGAAGGCCTCCGCGTACGTGTTCGGCGGGTTCGGCTTCTCGGGCATCCGCCCGTTGACCCATCGCGCGCCAAGCCCCAGCACCGCGAGCCCCCCCACCACCGACAGGCCGGCGCGCACCCGACGCCACCCCGTCCGCAGCTTGCGGGTGATCTGACTCGTCGACTTGCGACGCCCCTCGAGCGGATGCGTCGGCCGGGTCGTCTGGTTGGGCGCGGACGTCGAGGCCACCAGCAGCTCCAGCGCCTCGCACAGCTCCGTGGCCTTCGCGTAGCGCGCCTCGGGGTCCGTCTCCAGCAGCCGGTCGATGATGTGGTCCACGCGCGGGTCCAGGCCCGGCACCCGCTTGGACGGCAGCTTGAAGCGCCCCAGGGGAAGCTCCCCGGTGAGCAGCTCGTAGAGGACCACGCCCAACGAGAACAGGTCCGCGCGGCCGTCCACGCTCTTCGCGTCGCGCCGCTGCTCGGGGGCCATGTAGTTGAGCGTGCCCATGGCCACCGCCGTCGCGGTGAGCTGCAGCCGGGCCTCGGACTGACGGATGCCGGCGAGACCGAAGTCCGCCACCTTCACGTTGCCGCGCCCGTCCAGCAGGATGTTCTCCGGCTTGAGGTCGCGGTGGATGATGTCCTTGTCGTGCGCGCACTCGATGGCGCGCGCCGCCTGGAGCATCAGCTTCAGGCCCTGCTGCGGCGTCAGCGAGCCGGTGGAGATGGCCTCGCGCAGCGAGCGGCCCTCCACGAACTCCATCACGAAGTAGTAGTGCTCGCCGGCCACGCCCCGGTCGATGATCTGCACGATGTTCGGGTGGTTGAGGGCGGCCAGCGCCGTGGCCTCCTTCTCGAACCGCGCCACGAACTCCGGGTCCTTCGCCAGCTTCGGCGGGAGCAGCTTCACCGCCACCGTGCGGCCCAGCGACGTCTGGCGCGCGAGCCACACCTCGCCCATGCCGCCGCGGCCCAGCAGCTCCTTCAGCTCGAAGCCCGGCAGCGTCACCCGCGCCGCCGCCACGAACGTCTCCGCCGAGTGGATGTCCAGGTCGGAGTCGGCGTCGCCCCGCCCCGTCGGCCGCGTCGAGCGCACCACCGTCGCGTCCACGGGCACATCCGTCCCCGGCGTCGAGGAGGGCAGCGCCACGCCACTCGGGCCGACGCCGCCCGACTCGTCCGAGGACGGTGGGACACCCTGAAGACCGTTGCCCGGACCGCCTCCGCCGCCCGACGCGCTCTGCACGGGCACCTCGCCCGCGCGAACACCCGGCAGGGGCACGCCGAACGGTGCACCCGGAGAGGCCCCGCCATGCCCGCGAGCATCGCCCCCCGCAGCGTTCGGAGACGCGGCGACGCGAGCCAGCGCGTCACCTGCCGCGCCTACGCCCGGCACGGCCACTCCGAACGGCGCGCCTGCCCCCCCACCCTGAACGGGGGCATCGCCTCCAGCGACATTCGAGGCCATCGCGCCACGCACTGGCGCGTCGCCGCCCACGCTGACGCCCGGCAGCGCGACGCCGCCTGGCGAGGAATCGATGGCGGTCCCCGTCACCCGCAGGCCGGGCACGTCCGTGTCCCCGAAGGACACCTGCACGCCGCTGTCCGGAGACAGCCCGCGCGGGGCGGCGCCTGGTCCTTGCGCTGCTTCAGCCGCCGCTTCCACGTCTCTCATGTCGGCCACACCCGAAGACGCGTCCACGCGCGCCCCCGGGCCCACTGACGCGGCGTCACCACCCGCGCTCACAGCGGCGCCCAGGCGCGCTCGCGCCTCGGAGCCCGACGTCACGCCGGCCGCGGAC
>NZ_SRLW01000384.1:0-7937 GCF_006518215.1 Myxococcus sp. AB025B | reverse complement strand
CCATCACCCTCGCCCGCCCCTGGTACGCACCGCCCGGGTTCGCCAGCGTCACCAGCAATCCCGTGAGCCCCGTCCATCCGGCGTCCTTGAATCCCAGCAGCGTGGCGAGCGAGTACGGAATCGTGACGGCCAGCGCCGCGCGAATCCCCAACGCCCAGGCGGGCCGCCCCGGCTGGAGACGAAAGAACCTCCGGACGTGACGCCACAGACGGTGCATCCCCACGACCTCCCCAGTCAGCGGTGAATGTCCTCATGTGGCCATGACTCGCCGCGTCGGTAAGCGTCGCGGGCGCGCGGGGACGCTCGGCAGGTGACGGGCGCCCGGGATGCCCGCGGGCGACCTCATGCCTCCTCGCACGCCGCCGTGGGGCGCCTCAGTACCCCACGTGCAGGCGCCCTGGGGGCAGCGCGGCCTCCAGTCGACGCACCTCCGCCTCGGGCGCCTTGTCCATGCCCAGCTTGAACTGCTGGAGACGGGCGAGCGGCGACAGGTCCTCGGGCAGTGGGCCCAGCTCGCCTTGCAGGAACCCGGCGTGGGTGAGCCTGGGCATGCGGCCCAGGCCGTCGACGAGGGCGCGCAGCTTCTCCGGCGGCGTGTTGAAGAAGCGCCACCACCAGAGCTTCTTGAGCTTCGGCAGCCGGGTGAGCACCTCGGGGAAGGTCTCCAGCCCCTTCGCGTCGAGGTACAGCTCCTCCAGGGACTCCAGGCCGGCGAACGACTCCGGCAGGCGCGTGAGGTGCTTGCAGTAGCGCAGGCTGAGCTTTCTGAGGGCGGTCAGCTGGCCCAGCTCCTCGGGCAGGGACGTCACCGGCAGGTCCTCGAGGCTGAGCGAGCGCAGCGCCTTGAGCTCACCGATGCGCGGTGGCACGACGTCGATGGGGTTGAAGTCCAGCGTGAGCCCCTCGAGCGCGGTGAGGGAGAAGACCTCGTCGGGAATCACCTTCAGCTTCTTCTGCGCGAGCGAGAGCCTGGGCGCCTTCTCCCCGCGCGCCACCTTCTCCCGCACGGCCGCGAGCGCCTTCTCCACCGGCCCGAGCTTCGTGTCGGCCAGCACGGGCTGGCCCGCGCGCAACATCGCCTGCGCTCGCCGACCGCGGTGTCTTCAGTCCGGCGAGGCGGTGAGTCGTGGGAGACTTCCCAGCTTGAAGAGCTGGAAGGCGGCGAGCACCCCCGCGAGCAGGACGGCGGCCCCGACGAGCGCATTGCCTCCCCCGAACAGCTGAAGCAGCCCCATGCCGAGGTCGATGACACACAGCACCCAGCCCACCGTGGCACTGCGAGACCTCGCGAACAGCAAGGTGAGGGCGATGATGGGCGACATCAGACACAGGCTGCCCAACAGCATCACGCCACGGGGCGCACCCAGCGCGAGGGACGTGCTGAACAGGGCCTCGAGGATGAGGATGGCGATGACGCCCACCTGCACCCGGGTCAGGTCTCGAAGGAGCGCCGTCCGGACAGCCTCTGGCGCCTTGTCGCGGGCAAGGCAGTCCGCGCAGTGCGTCCGCTCCACCACGAGCAAGTCCGGCAGACAGGCTTCGCAGAAGAACCCGCCGCAGCGAGGACAGGGCTGGGCATCCTCCACCTCGGGGTGCCGCGGGCAGCGAGGGCCATCCAGCGCCGGCAACGGCTCTTGGGGTGACTCCACGCGGTCTGTCGGAACAGTCTTCTCCATGCTCGACAGACAACAGCACCCGGGCGCGGAATGCCACGGACAAACAACCCCTGTCGAGAGGGAGTGTCCCGTTCGCACATGCGGGCAAGGCTATTTGTGGCCCTTGCCCCGCCCCCGCTCGCTCATCGAGGGATCCGAGACGGGCCTCCGTGGCGTGGGAGTCTCCGCCAGGTCCTCGAATTCGGGGGGAGGACCCCGCCACGCGACCCGAAGCGCTTCATGCGTCACTCCTCGCGTCAGGCCGCGGAGCGCAGCCACCGGACCTGACGTGCCCCACGCCCCCAACCTGGCGAGGAGTGACTGCGTTCCGCGAGCCTACGGCTGGGATTGCGGCGCGAAGCACGCGTCGGTCAGCTGCGTGGCCCAGAGCTGTCCCGCCTCGGTGTCGTCATATGCGCTGAAGTACACCCGCGAGCCCAGCCGGAAGTACTCACGAGGGTAGGACGAGGTCGAGAGGGACGTGTTCGCGATGTCCCGCAGCTTGCGCGTGCCTGCCGGCGTGCCGTTGCTCACCCACGGCTCGATGCCACCCCCGTCGGCCTGGTAGGCGCTGAAGAAGACCAGGTCGTCGGACACGGCATACACGGGCGACGAGTACTCGTCCGAGAGGCTCAGCGGCCGGCGCAGCCGCACCGTTCCGCCCGCGGTGCCATCCGTCACCCAGAGCTGCGAGTCGCGCGGCGCGGGGCCATTGCTGCCGATGATGACGGAGAAGAACAGCTTCGAGCCTCCCGGCGGGATGCTGACGCTGTCGACATAGGGGAACGCCTCGCCCAGCGAGGTGTAGTCATTGGGCAGGCTGACCACGGACGTCGGATTGCCGCCCGCGAGGGGCACCTGGTAGAGGACCATGTACTGCGTCGTCAGGGACGTGGTGGTGACATAGACGGTCGACCCCAGCGCGCCCAGCAGGCGCACGTCCCGGGTGGCGCCGAAGGACGCCAGGCGCAGCGTGCCGCCCGACGTGCCGTCCGTCTTCCACAGCTCCTGGAGCCCCGAGTCCTGACGCAGGATGAAGAGCGTGAGTCCGTCGGTGGTCCGCGCGTCCTTGATGAAGGCATTGGGCCCCGACGTGAGCCGCTTGACCTGGACGGTGCCCGCCGACGTGCCGTCCGTCTTCCAGAGGCTGGTGCCGCCGGACAAGTCCCGCACGAAGAAGCGCAGCGTGTTGTTCGCCGCGCCAGACAGGTAGCTCACCTCCGCGTCCGCGCCGAAGTCACGCACGCGTGACGTGCCGCCGGCCGAGCCATCCGACGCCCACAGCTCGTAGCGCACGCGCGTGGAGCCCGACTCGTAGCGCTCCAGGAAGAACACCACCGAGCCGCTGCCCGTGGCCGTCATGTGCGTCGGATACGAGCTGGCCGTCCCCGGCGTCAGGTCCTCCACCATGCGGGTGCCGCCCGAGGTGCCGTCGCTCACCCACAGCTCCGTGCCATGCACGGCGTCCGCCGCCCGGAAGAACAGCAGGGACGAGGTGGGCGTGAGCCCCCCCAGCGGCGGCGTGAAGTTCCCCTCCGTCGCCGGGAGGCCCTTGATTTCAGTGGTCCCCGCCGCGGCGCCGTTGCTGCGCCACAGCGCCCGCTTCCCATCCTCGTAGTTCACCGCGAAGTGCAGCTGACCCTTGAAGCTCACGAAGTCACTGGGGCTCGACGCGTAGCGCGGAATCCCGATGTCCGAGGGCGGGAGGATGGTCTTCACACGCTGGGTGGAATCCTCCGTCGGCAGGCAATAGGAACCATCCAACCGCTCCTCTGCCTCCTCGGCGGGGGCAGGCACCTCTTCCCCGGGAAGCGCACCTCCGCACCCCGCCCCCAACACCAGCAACGACGACACCATCCACCCACCACGCCACGACATGCTGCCCCCTGCTGAAGAGACTGGGAGGGAGGGTGTGTCGTGCCATTCCCGGTGCAAAGTGCCCCCAGGACCTACCCTGCTCGCCTGCCTGGACTGACAAGGCGTGGGGTGGGACATGTGCACCGGTTCAGACGCGTGAGATGTGCCAGGGCGTTCAGCGCATCCCGCGGGCTCTCTAAGCTCGTGGCTCCGTCCAGGGAGCGTGATCCCCATGAATGTCCACGAGCGGCCGCGCAGCACCACGCACCATGCCGAAGCCCACACGCCTCGCACCACCGCTGGCGACAGCCTGGAGTCTGCCTCGGGCGCACGCCAGCGCACCCTGCAGCGGATGTTGGACCACCGGCCCGCGGTCCAGTCGCTGCTCCAGCGACAGCACGACGCGGACCAGGGCTCGCGCGCGAGGACGTCGACCGCGCGGGCCGGCGGCGTGGTCCAGCGCTTCACCGAGGAGGCGGGCTATCGCATCTCCGCGAACCGCGCGTTCGCGCTGCCCGCCGAGAACGAGACGCAGCGGTTCTTCGCCACGCCCGCCCTCATCGAGCGGTCCAACCGCATCCTCGAGGCGATGGGCTCGCGCGTGAGGCTCCTCGCTGGAGACGACGCCCCCGAAGCGCTGGCGGGAATGAAGGCCGTGACGCCCAGGGCCGTCGTCGCCGAGCAGCCCCTCTTCGACGTCCACGAGTGCATCGATGTGGCGGACCGCGTGACGAACTCGGGGCAGACCCACGCCCTCTACCAGGGCCCCGATGACGCCGACCTGGCCTTGCGCAGACAGAACCCCTACCCGGGGGCCGTCGGGGAGCTCAACCTCATCGCCCGGGAACTGACGAACCAGGAGGCGCCCACCCCCCAGGGGGTCGTCGCCGCCCAGGAAGCGCGCTTCGGAGAGGACGACTCGGAATCCTTCCGCTTCACCTATGGGGACGGCCTCGAGGTCGAGACCAGCTCGCTGCAAGAGGCCTCCACGCTGCTGGAGGACGCCATCCCCAGCCAACCGCTGCGCCGGGCCTTGCTCAAGAACATCATGAAGGACCGGTATGAGTACCAGCCAGGCTTCCAGCAGTTCGCCGTGGAGGTGCTCACCCCGCTCATCCAGGCGGGCCATGTCGGGGAGGAGCTCGAGACCCAGGCGGGCTGGGCCACCCGACTCGCCCAGCACCTCGATGCCCGCTTGGCGGACGACAGGAACGCCACGACGACGGCCTACCGGGAACTGCCCGAGCAGACGATGAGCGAGAGGAGCCGACGGATTGGCGTCAACGCCCACGCACGTCCCGAGGTCGGAGAGTCCTACGCCATCGTCGGCACCCGCGAGCGCACCGCCGAGGACCCGCGGCAACTCTGGAGCTTCCACTTCGCGGCGGTGATCGCACGCGACGGCGAGGACAGCCTCACGCTCGAGAACTTCAACCGGGAGGATGACGCCGAAGGGACCTCACGGTGGTACTTCGACATGCAGGGCCCCGAGGCCCAGTCCTTCCACGCGAAGCACCAGGCCACCGTCGCGGGCGCGCTCACGCTGCGGATGGGCGCCCCCGCGACCGAGGAGCTCCGGGCGCGGGCCCTGGACCGCCTGCCCGAAGGCGCCTCCGAGGAGCTCACCGCGCGAATCCAGCAGGCCCGGACGCGCGCGGGGCTCGCCGCCCTCCTCGCGGACGCGACAGGCACAGCGGACTCGGACACCACCGGCGAAACGTGACGCACCGCCTCGTCCCCGCTGAAACGGGTTTCGAAGGAATCTTTCCGCCGTCGTTCGTACAACGGTGGCCATGAATGAAGCCGTGTAACACACCGCATCCAATGTCTTGGATTGGTCCGGTTCACCCGACCCGTGACACATCCAATCACCATAAGTAGAAACCACTACGACGGAACGAATGACTTTTCGTCGTGTTTCTGGCAGGGTTCCGAGACGTCGCCGAGCAGTGAGCCAGGATTCCGAGACCAGGGGGGTCGCGCGGTCTCACGCGATAGGAATTGCCACGACGGCATGGGTTGCCGCCTCCCCCTCCAGATGAATGTGTCACCCGACGTGCGGGGTGCTCCCTCGGGACTGGGAGCGCGCCGCGCGTAGCAGGGCTCTTGCCTCGTGAGTCGGGGCGGAGTCGACGAACCCGCAGAGGGAGGAGTCGTCCATGCCGGCAGCTCTCAGTTATCCGGGCGTCTATGTCGAGGAGATTCCCAGTGGGGTCCGCACCATCACCGGGGTGCCCACGTCGATTACCGCCTTCGTCGGACGCGCGCTGCGCGGGCCGGTGAACGAGCCGGTGGTCTGCAACGGCTACGGTGACTTCGAGCGGAGCTTCGGAGGTCTGTGGGAGGACGGAGCGATGAGCTTCGCCGTCCGCGACTTCTTCCTCAATGGTGGCGGCCAGGCCGTCGTCGTCCGCCTGGACAACGGCTCGGAGACGGCGGACCTGAGCATCACCACCACTGAAGGCCCGCTGGTGCTGGAGGCGGCGAGCCCCGGCGCCTGGGGCGGCAAGCTCAGCGTGGTGGTGGACCACAACACCAAGAAGACGGGCGTCGCGGCCGTCGACGACCTGCTCTTCAACCTGACCGTCACCGACACGGGCACCCAGGTGACGGAGAAGTTCATCAACCTCTCCATCGACGCGGCCAGCGCGCGCTACTACCCGACGGTGCTCGAGCAGGGCTCCACGCTCCTGCGGGTGAGGACCCTGCCCGCCACCGCGGCCCGGCCTCCGGCGGGCACCTACACGCCCGCCGCGGCCGACGCGGGCACCAACGGCAGCGCGCTCACCCGCACCCACTTCACCCAGGCCGCGGGCCTGCGCGCCGACAAGCAGGGGCTGTTCGCGCTGGAGAAGGTGGATGTCTTCAACCTGCTGTGCATCGCGCCCCACACGCTGGGCGGCGACATCGAGCCGGAGCTGGCCACGGACGCGGCGGCCTACTGCGAGGAGCGCCGCGCCATCTTCATCGCCGACCCGCCGGCGGCCTGGGACAGCGTGGCGGACGCCGTCTCCGGCTTCAACGCCAGCAGCCTGCGCAGCAAGAACGCGGCGCTCTACTTCCCCCGGCTGGTGCAGGCCAACCCCCTGCGGGAGGGCCAGCTGGACACCTTCGCGCCCTGCGGCGCGGTGGCCGGCGTCATCGCCCGCACGGACACCCAGCGCGGCGTGTGGAAGGCGCCCGCGGGCCTGGACGCGCTGCTCACCGGCGTGCCCAAGCTGAGCGTGCCGCTCACGGACCCGGAGAACGGCCAGCTCAACCCGCTGGGCGTCAACTGCCTGCGCTCGCTGCCGGCCGCGGGCCGGGTGGTGTGGGGCGCGCGCACCACGCGCGGCAACGATTTGCTCGCCGACGAGTGGAAGTACCTGCCGGTGCGCCGGCTGGCGCTCAACATCGAGGAGAGCCTCTTCCGGGGCCTCCAGTGGGTGGTGTTCGAGCCCAACGACGAGCCGTTGTGGGCGCAGATCCGCCTCAACGTGGGCGCCTTCATGCAGAACCTCTTCCGGCAGGGCGCCTTCCAGGGCCAGACGCCGCGGGACGCGTACTTCGTCAAGTGCGACAAGGAGACGACGACGCAGAACGACATCAACCTCGGCGTGGTGAACATCGTCGTGGGCTTCGCGCCGCTCAAGCCGGCCGAGTTCGTGGTCCTCAAGCTCCAGCAGATGGCCGGCCAGGTCGCGGCGTAAAGGGAGACCCATTCCATGGCTCAGTTCAGCGTCAACGCGCAGCGTTTCGACCCGTACAAGAACTTCAAGTTCCGGGTGAAGTGGGATGGCCGCTACGTGGCGGGCATCAGCAAGGTGGGCGCGCTCAAGCGCACCACGGAGGTGGTGAAGCACCGCGAGGGCGGCGACCCCAGCAGCAGCCGCAAGTCCCCGGGCCGCAGCGAGTACGAGGCGATTACGTTGGAGCGCGGCGTCACCCACGACACCGAGTTCGAGCGCTGGGCGAACAAGGTCTGGAACTACGGCTCCGGGCTGGGCGCCGAGGTGTCCCTCAAGGACTTCAGGAAGGACATCATCCTGGAGGTCTACAACGAGGCCGGACAGCTGGCCATCTCCTACAAGCTCTACCGCTGCTGGGTGTCGGAGTACCAGGCGATGCCGGACCTGGACGCCAACGCCAACGCGGTGGCCATCCAGACGCTGAAGCTGGAGAACGAGGGCTGGGAGCGTGACTACGACGTCACCGAGCCCACCGAGCCCACCTTCAACGAGCCCAATCCCTGACGCACCGAGGCCCCATGCGCTCGCTGACGGCTTCGGAGCTGCTGGGCGCGTGGGAGGCGGGCTACCCGCACCCGTCCGCGGGGCGCGCGCTCGCGCTGCTGAGCGCGGCCTTCCCGGAGCGGAGCCTGGGCGAGCTGGCGCGGCTGCCGGTGGGGGCCCGGGACGCGCTGCTGCTGTCGTTGCGGGAGGGGAC
>NZ_SRLW01000383.1:0-7962 GCF_006518215.1 Myxococcus sp. AB025B | reverse complement strand
GCCTTCTTCTGGACGTCCGCCCCAGCCCCCCAGCAGCGTCACCTCGAAACCGCCGTCAGCGCTCCTGCGCCGCACGAGCATCGCGGAGCCGTCCACATGAGCCAGTGTCAGCGGCTTCGAGGTGCCTCCCGCGCGTCCCCAATCATGGGCCGAGGACACCGACAGCAGGTACTGCAAGGGAATGAGGGGGCGGCCGAAGAGGAGGTGCTGCATGTCCAGCGCGACTTCCGCGCCCACCAGTCGCGCGCCCAGCACGTCCGAGGCGAAGGCCTCCGCGTAGACCGGGCCCAGCATCCCCGTCACCACCGCTCCAGCGGGGTGGTAGTCGGGGTTGCTCCGGTTGCTGTAGCGGCGCACCAGGTGTCCCGACAGCAACGTGTAGGACTCCAGAGCGCCCAGCCACAGAGAGTTCGGCGCGCCGCCAACCCTGAGCGCGCGCACCACCTGCCCCCAGTCGGACAGCGTGTCCCAGTCCTCCTTCCTGACGAGCCCCGCTCCCTCCGCGCCACCCCAGAGACGCAACCGCACCGGTGCTCCGACTTCGAGGGTGAAGGCGCCTTGTCTCCTCACCACGCCACGCGGCTCCAGTTGCACGAAACCTTCGTCGCGACCCACGCCACTTCGGGGCAGCAGCGTCAGCGAAGTGGCCTCCAGGCGCAGCCAGTGCGCCCACCTCGTGTCATTGCTGGGAGGTGCAGGTGACGCGGGCTCTTCGTCAGTCTGGGCCGCTCCTGCTTCTTCGCCAGAAGCCTCGGCCCGAAGCGCCTCCTCCAGCCTGCGCACGGTGGCGTCGAAGTCCTCAGGGGTGACGGCCTCCTGTCCCCACCCGACCCTGGGTAACAGCAGCAACAACACGACGGCCGAACGCATGCACATCGACGCCTCCGTGGAATGCCCCAGCAGGGGCGCTCGGAACAGAGGTTCCCTGTTCGGTCCGACAGGGCGGTGGGCCGGGAGGGGTGTCGCGCTTGACGAGTCACGAATGCCTCGACCCGTCGAGGGGTGGAAGGGAAGCTGCTATGCCTGCTCCCCCTCCTGCGAGGGACAGCAAGAATGGCCAGGCGACAAGTGCTATCCGAAGAAGAGGTAGTGCATGTCCGATGAACTGGACTGGGACCCCATCCGCACCCTTGCCCGTCGTGTGTTGCAGGGCGGTGAAGGCCTCGTGCTCACCGATGACATCCGCACCCTGCTCGAGCGCACGGCCCGTGAGGTTGGCATCGGTGTCTCCGAAGCCACCGATTTGCTGGCAACGGACGCTGGCGCCCGGACGCTCCTGGAGGAATGTGCGCGGCGCACTCGCGAAGGCTCCAGCCGCATGGTGTCTTCACTGAACCGGATGTATCGCCACATGTGAGCCGGTGATTCCGATGCTGCTCGCCAGGTGATGCGGGACGTGCTCGCCGTCGAGCGGGTGCCGCACTATCGCGAAGTGGCCCAAGGACAGCTCGACGAGATGTCCGACGACCCGTGACGTGAGTCGTGGCTCGGAGACACCACGTCTTGCGGTCCCGTATCCGCGAAGCCCCCGCGTGGTGCCGTGCTAGCGTCCCCGCACCTTCCTGCCCCTTCACCCACCATGCGCTTCCGGACATTCACCTGGGTTCTCTCCTCCTGCCTGCTGGGCGCCGCGACCGCTGTCGCCACACCGCCGCCGTCGAAGCTCCCGCCGCTTCCTCAGTTGGAGGCGTACACCGTGAGTGCACCCTGGCTGCAGCCCATCCTGCCGCTGCGCATCGCCGACCGCACCTGGCAGATTGGCACCGAGGAGCTGACCGCCCTGCTGGTGGAGACCCAGGACGGTGTCGTGCTGCTCGACGGCGGCATGCCCCAGATGGCCGACCATCTGCTCGAGAACCTGCGGCGTCGTGGCTTCAAGCCCCAGGACCTGCGCCTGCTGCTGAGCAGCCACGCCCATGCCGACCATGCCGGTCCCTTCGCCGCGTTGAAGCGCCGCACCGGCGCGCGGGTCGTCGCCAGCGCCGAATCAGCGGTCCTGCTGGCTCGCGGGGGCGTCGATGATCTGCACTTCGGTGATGACTTCGTCTTCGCCCCCGTCGTGGTGGACCGCGTGGTGATGGACGGCGAGGTCGTCAAGCAGGGCGGCGTCGAGTTCACCGCGCACTTCATGCCAGGGCACACCCCTGGCAGCACCGCCTGGACGTGGACGGATACACGAGACGGCAAGCCCGTGCGCATCGCCTACGTCGACAGTCTCAGCACCCCCGGGTATCAGTTGCTGGGCAACCCGCGCTACCCCCGGCTCGTCGACGACTATCGACGCAGCCTCGCCACCGTGCGCGCGCTGCCTTGTGATGTCTTGCTGTCACCTCATCCGAGCTTCAGCGGCTGGGAATACTCCGCCGGAGACAAGGCCGGCGCCAAGGCGCTGACCTGCAAGGCCTACGCGGACGCCGCCGAGCGCGACTTCAACGCCAGGCTGAGCGAGCAGCGTCGCAAGCCTCGTTGAACCACGCGTGCCCACCCGAGCCCTCGAAACAGGGGCTCGTGGCGGGCCGTGCCTTCTTCACTCCGCGCTGAGCCGGGCCTCCGGCCACCGCTGGCCCGAGCTGTAGTTGAGGGGCACCCACCGGTAGCTCCGCCCCTCCGCGCTCAGTCGGCCCAGTCCAGGAAACGGCATGTGCGAGAGGCCAATCAGGTCTCCGCGCGCCGCGGCGTCGGAGAACACGCGCGCCCGCTGCGCGGCGGCGGACCGGTCATCCACGTCGTAGGCCACCGTCACCGACCTGAAGGATCCCCGCCTTCAGCGTGGAGAAAAGCTCTCGGCTACCGCGCTGTCCCAGCAATTGCCCTTGCGCGACATGCTGCACTCGATGCCGTGCTCCTCGAGCAGCCGGGGTCAGGTCCCGAATCGGGTGTAGTGGTTCCGGAGGGGTTCGGGGGAGGAAAGCTCCTTGGCAGCTTCAAGACGAAGGAGTCGCCTGCCAGGTCTTTCGCGGCCCCACTCAACACCAACGCCCACCCAAGGCCGCCAGGGGCCTCGTGGTGGGCGTCCGGTGCTTCAAGCGCGCGGTGCGTGACTCAGTTCACCTTGACCTGCAGCTCCTTGAGGACCTGGTCACCGCGCAGCACGGAGACCGTCCAGTTGCCCGGCTTGTTGAGCCGCACGCCGGTCCACTGACGCGCGCGCCAGCCGTCGCCCTTGAGCTTCACGTCCTTGGTCTCACGCACCACGTTGCCCTGCTTGGTCTGCACCATGACGTCCTCGACCGAGTCGCCCTGGGGCACCAGGTAGGCCTGCCACAGCATCACGGTGGTGTTCGCCTTGATGCCCTCGGCGGCGACCTCGGCGATGCACTCGTACTTGTTGGGGCCGTCCTTGGCCACCTCCGTACAGAGCTTGGCCTCCACCAGCACGGGTCCCTGGCCCTTGCCGTTGTAGAAGAAGTTCCAGGTGTCACGGACCGCGTCCGCGCTCGGAACCTTCGCGGGCTCCTTGGCCGGAGCCTCCGCCGCCGCGTCCTGCGCCAACGCCAGCGACGACATCCCCAACACCGCACACACCATGGTCCGCGTCATCAGCTTCTTCATGCTCGGGGTCCCCTCGTTGGATGAGTTGGGACCCGCCTTCCCCGGCGGGTCCTGCCCGGAGGTCTAGCACGGAACCTTGTCACGTCTCATCCGAGCCACCAGAACGCCAGCGTCACCAGCGGCAGGTACACCAGGAACGCCACCAGCAAGAACCCCAGGATGTCCTTGAACTCCAAGCGGGCCACGGCCAGGAGCGGCAGCGCCCAGAAGGGCTGGATGAGGTCGGTGGCCATGTCGCCCCAGGCGTACGCGAGCACCACCTTCTCCGGCGCCACCCCCAGCCGGCTCGCCGCGTCGAGCAGGTAGGGCGCCTCGATGGCCCACTTGGAACCCCCCGAGGGGACGAAGTAGTTCACCACGCCGCTGTAGAGATAGACGATGGCCGGGAAGGTCCGCGGCGTGGACAGCGACACGAAGAGCTGGCCGATGCGGTCCGTCAGCCCCGTGGCCTTGAAGATGCCGTAGATGCCCGCGTACAGGGGGAACTGCAGGACGATGCCGTGCAGCACCGTGCCGGCCTCCTCCGCCGCCTTGATGAGCCGCGCGGGCGTGCCGTGCAGCAGCACCGCGAGCACCAGGAAGGTGAAGTTCACCACGTTGAGGTTGAGCGCCCGCCAGCCGCCGTTGAGCCACAGGTACTGGCCCAGCCACAGCAACCCCAGCACCCCGAAGAGGACGTTGAGCAGCCGCGCGTGGTCCAGCCAGACGGCCAGGCTCTGGTCGGCGGGGCGCTCGGGCGCAACGAAGTCCCCCAGCTTCTCCAGCACCGCCGGGTCCACCCGCACCACGTGCTCGGGCCTGGGATGCAGCGCCCACGCCAGCAGCGTGAGGCCGGCGACGACGCCCACGGTGAGCGAGACGTTGAAGGGCGAGAAGAGCGTCCGGTCGATGGGGATGAGGCCCATGCTCTTCTCGAGGAAGTGGCCCGGCGTGGCGACGAGCAGCGGCGCGGAGGCGGACAGGCCCGCGTGCCACGTCGCGCCCAGGCCGAAGTACGCGCACGCGACGAGCAGCCGGTAGTCCACGTCCGGCCGGCGCCGCGCGACGAAGCGCACCAGCATGGCGCTGGCCACCAGGGACAGGCCCCAGTTGACGTACGCCAGCGCCATGGACACGAAGGCCATCAGCGCCACCGCGCCGCGCGGCGTGCGCGCCAGGCCGGACGCCTTCTCCAGGAGCGCTCGGACAGGCGTGGTGAGCGCGAGCAGGTAGCCAGTGAACATCACCAGGGCCATCTGCATGGAGAACGTGAGCAGCTCCCAGAAGCCGCCGCCCCACGCGTCGAGCACCTTGGGGGGACTTGCGCCCACCCAGCCCATGGCGAGGCCCATGGTCAACAGGCTCAGGAGGACGGCGATGGAGAACGCGCTGGGCACGAAGCGCGCGGAGAAGCGGCCAAGGGCTTCGGCGATGCGGACGAGGGTGTCCACGCGGGGCAGGGGCTCCTGGAGGGTTCCAGGTCCGTTCTACGGCATTCCGAGGGCTTGTCGCGCTCCCTGTAAGCAATCCAGGCGCGCGGGGACTGCGTTTTGCGGTATGAGCGCTCCCATGTCTCCTTCCGAGCAAGCGCCGCGGCAGGACGCGCGTGTGTCCACCGGCGTGCCCGGCCTGGACGCCGTGCTGGGCGGTGGCCTCATCACCTCGGGTGTCTACATCGTCGTGGGCGAGCCCGGGGCGGGCAAGACACTCTTCGCCAACCAGCTCTGCTACCACCAGGGCCGCGCCGGGGTGCGCTGCCTCTACGTGACGCTCCTGGCCGAGTCGCACGCGCGCATGCTCGCCAACATGCGGGACATGGCCTTCTTCGACCCCGCGCTGCTGCCCGATGGCGTGTACTACGTCAGCGGCTTCCGCACGCTGGAGGAGCAGGGGCTGCCGGGGCTTTTGGAGCTCTTGCGCCGCGAGGTGCGCAACCACAACGCCAACATCCTGGTGCTCGACGGCCTGGTGCAGGCCCAGGAGGCGGCCGGAAGCAGCCGCGACTTCAAGAAGTTCATCCACGAGCTGCAGGTGTCCGCGGGCCTGTCCCGCTTCACCGCGCTGATGCTCACCAGCTCCAACGGCCCCACCGTCCACCCCGAGTACACCATGGTGGATGGCATCCTGGAGCTGCGCGAGCGGACGCTGGGCGTGCGCTCCTGGCGCGAGCTGCAGGTCCGCAAGTTCCGCGGCGGCGCGACCCTGGCGGGGGTCCACACCTTCCGCATCTCCAACGCGGGGCTGGAGGTCTTCCCCCGGCTGGAGGCCCGGATGCGGCGCGGCCCGCCGCCCGAGCCGCGCGAGAAGCGGGTCCACTTCGGCATCCCGTCCATGGACGCCCTCTTCCCCGGCGGGCTGGCGGCGGGCTCCACGTCGTTGATTCTGGGGCCTCCGGGCAGCGGCAAGACGCTGATGGGCAGCAGCCTGCTCGTCGAGGGGCTGAGGCAGGGCGAGAGCTGTCTGTACATGGGCTTCTACGAGTCGCCCGAGCGGCTGCTGCACAAGGTGGCGGCCGCCGGCATGGACATGTCCGGCGCGGTGAAGGAGGGCCGGATGCACCTGCTCTGGCAGCCTCCCGCCGAGTGCATCCTGGACGTGCTCGCGGACCAGCTGTTGAGCACGGTGCGCAAGCACAACGTGTCGCGGGTGTTCGTGGACGGGCTGCCCGCCATGAGCCAGGCGGCGCCGGACCCCTCGCGCATGCCGTCGTTCTTCGCGGCGCTCACACAGGAGCTGCGCTCCTCTTGCGCGACCACCATCTTCAGTCTGGAGACGCCGCGCCTGTTCGGCCCGGTGCTCGACGTCCCCCTGGAGCCGGGGCCCTCCGCCGTGGCGGAGAACCTCTTCTTCCTGCGCCACGTGGAGCTGGAGGGGCGCCTGCGCCGGCTCCTGACCATCTTCAAGCTGCGGGACACCGACTACGACCCCTCCATCCGGGAGTTCGTCATCTCCCGCCAAGGATTCGAGGTTCAGCCTCCCTTCGACGTCGCCCTGGACACCCTGTTGACGGGACTTGCCCGGCACCGGAGCGGTGGCCATCCCTGATTCGCGAGGAGCGCAGCCCGCCCGTATGGAGACGGTCCTGGTGGTGGATGACGAGCAGGGCATCCTGGAGGCCCTCGCGGACCTGTTGCGCGAGGAGGGCTACCGGGTGCTGACGGCCTCGCATGGACGCGAGGCGCTGGCGCGCATGAGCGAGCTGCGCCCGGACCTGGTCCTCACCGACTGGATGATGCCGGTGATGGACGGCCCCGCGCTCATCAAGCACATCCGCACGGAGCCGGAGTGGAAGGGCGTGTCGCTCTTGGGCATGAGCGCGGTGGACGTGGGCGCCCTGCGCGTGGAGTACCCGGGCATCCCCTTCCTCCAGAAGCCCTTCGACATCCCCGCGCTGATGAAGCAGGTCCGCAAGGCCCTGGACGGCAAGCGCGCTCTCTAGAAGGGCCCCCATGTTCTACCTGCTGAAGCTCGGCCCGGTGCCGCTCTCCCAGGGCACGACGGACGTGTACCTGCGCATCACCGACACGGGCGAGCCGTCCGCGCCCGTGTTCGAGCGCGACGACGTGGCGGGGCTGACGGTGCTGCTGGAGGGGCTGGAAGCGCGCGAGTCGGTGCGGTGCGAGCCGGCGTTGGCCCAGGCTGGCGCCGAGCTGGGCGTGCGGGCGGAGGAGCCGACGGAGGCGGCGTTGTCGTCGCGGGCGGCCATCGCCACGTTCCTGGCCTGGGGACAGCGGGGGTTGTCCGGGCTGGGCTCGGACAAGGCGCTGTTGTTCGTGCAGGCGGCCACCGAGTACTGGGAGGCGCGGCCGTGGACGCACTGGGATGACAGCCAGCCCTTCGAGGTGGCGGTGTCCGGTCCGCTGACGCACACCTTCGAGGGCTGCGTGTTCCACACCGGCGATGGCCGGGCGGGGCTGGCGCTGTACTTCCAGCCGGGCGCGCTCCAGCAGTTGATGCACATGCAGGCGCAGGGACAGGCGGAGGCGGCGCAGGAGCTGCCCGCCATCGCGGTGACGCTGGACACGACGCCGGCGTACGCGGTGGAGGCGCTGTCCTCGGCGGGGCGGGTGCCCCGGCTGCCCATGCCGCTGAAGACGGGCGCGGGCGGCGTGGGCGTGCCGTCGACGGTGGAGGCGCTGCTGCTGGTGGCCACGCTGCGCGCGGTGGCGCGGCTGGGGCCCGAGCAGCAGGAGGTGCTCAGCAGCGTGGTGGCGGGGGACGCGCGCATGGAGGTCCACGTGCGCGCCCCGAAGCCGCGCGTGCGGCACTGAAGGCGCCCTACTCGCGCGGGGCCGCGCCCAGGCCGTGGCGCTGCAGCAGGCGGCGCAGGTGCGTGCGGTGCATCCCCAGCGCGCGCGCCGCGGCGGCCACGTTGCCTCCGTGGGCGCGCAGGGCCTCCTCCACGCGCGCGCGCTCCGAGTCCTCCAGGGG
>NZ_SRLW01000382.1:0-7990 GCF_006518215.1 Myxococcus sp. AB025B | reverse complement strand
GGGGTGGGCGTGGCCTGGCGCACGACGGACTCGAGCATGTCCAGGCGGCGTTGACAGTCCGCCCAGTCCGAGCCGGTGGCGATGGCGAGCAGGTGTCCTTCGAGATGGTCCACCGCGAGGAAGGTGTCCACGAAGGACAGGGCGATGTCCGGCAGTGCCAGGTCATCGCGCGGGTGGACGGGGAGCTTCTCGAAGTAGTGGTTGGCCTCGTAGGCGAAGAAGCCGACGGCGCCTCCGAGGAAGAGCGGGAGCCCATCGATGCGAGGGCCGCGCCACTGACGGAACAGGGCTCGCAGCGTGTCCAGGGGCGCACCCTGTTGGGGCACGTCGTCGATGAAGCACCTGGGGCCCTTGGCGACGAAGCGCAGGAAGGGGCTCGCGCCGAGGAACGAGTAGCGCCCCTCTTCACTGACGCGGGTGCTCTCGAGGAGGAAGCGGTGCTGCGCGGGGAGGGCGCGCAGCAGGTCCACGGGCCGCGGCGCACCGGTGTCCCACCGTCGATACACGGGGACCTGGTTGAAGCCCTGGGCCACGAGCGCATCGAAGCGCTCGCGGTCCAACGGTGGCGGAAGCGGCCGGGTGCTCATTCCGGGGGCTTCCTAGCAGGAAGTCCCGGAACGGGCATCCGGCGGTGGTTCAGGACGTGCCGGTGCTCTGGGGGCCCCCCGTCTGAGCCTCGCGTGACTTGCGCGCGTACAGGAGGATTTCGTCCTCGGAGAGCTGGTTCGTGCTGATGGCCGAGCGGTCCGCCTTGAGCTGTTGGACCTTGCCCTCGCGCAGGACGTGGAACTGGCCTGGCTTCTGTCCGGGGAGCTTGGCGTCGGCGTCGACGCGCGCCTCGGTGAACATGGGCTGGAGCTTCCGGAGGGCGTTGTCTTCCTTCACCCGGCCCACGCACCACATGCGCACGTTCTCCCGGCACTTGTAGTCGAAGTCCCCCGGGCTCTGCGTGGCGAGCATGATGCCGAGGCCCGCGGAGCGCGCGCGCTTGAGGAGGCTCTCCATCGGCTCCTTGGTCGCGGGCTTGCTCGTCGCGGGCAGGTACATGTCCGCCTCGTCGAAGAGAATCACTGCCTGGAGCTTGGGTGACGGGTGCTGGCTGGCCCAGCGGTGGGTCTCCAGGAGGAGCTGTGACACCCAGAAGAGGATGCGCGAGTTGTCCCCAAGGAACTTGGTGCTGATGATGCTCAAGCGCGTGCGACCGGGCACACCGTGGACGCCGCGCCCGAGCAGCTCATCGAGGTCGAGTCGTTCACCGCTCACGGCCAGGAGCGTGCGCAGGTTGATGCGCAGCACGCTGAGGTCCTGGGCCAGCTTGGCGTGGGTCTTCGTGGGGATGCCGTCCGTGGCCTCCAGCAGCGCGGGGTCCTGCGACATGACGAACTGCTGGATGAGCTCGAGGGTGACCTCCTTCCCGAAGGACTGGCTCATCAGCAGCCGGAGTGCTTGCGCGAGCACGGCCTTCGCGGCCTTGTCGTTGGGGCTGGTCCGGTAGTCGAGCATGCCGGCGATGGCATCCGCGGCCTGCTGGACGCCCTGCTCGCGCTCCTCGGCGGGGAGTGTCTCCAGGCCCTGGGGGACGATGGGAATCGCGAGCGGTCTGCCATCCGAGCGTCCCGGCGTGTAGAGCGCGACGTCGACGCGCTCACGCAGGAGTCGGCGCCGCTCGCGCAGCGTGGTGTCCTCGATGGGCTCCTCCCAGGCCTCGGGGCGGGCGTAGGCGGCGAGGTCGCCCTTCCGGTCCACGAGGATGACGGGGATGCCTCGGAGCAGGAGCTGCTCCAGCGTGTTGAGCGCGAGCGTCGTCTTGCCGCTGCCCGAGCCACCGAGGAAGGCGCTGTGCTTCGTCAGCTCGGAGGTGTCGAGCATGACGTTCTGGGGGAGCAGCCCCTCGGAGACGCCCAGGCGCAGGGGGCCGGTGAGCACCACGTTCGGAACCGCGGGAGTGCCTGTCGCGGGTGTCGGGCGGGGCTTGCGCACCAGGTTGACGGGGGCCTCGGGCTTCTGGACGGGCTTGGGGTCGGGGTCGGGCAGCAGCTCGCTGACGGGCTGCATCTTGGCGAGGTTCGTGTCGTCCTCCTCGGAGGAGCCCGTCTTCGTGCTCGCGGCAGGTGGCATCTGGGGCGCGACGGCGGCGACCTTTCCGGAGGGGCGCTTCGCGGCCTGCGCGGGAGGTATCGGCGCGGGAGGTGTGCGAGGCGTGGGTGTCGCAGACGTTGTCACCATCGCGTCCGAGAACAGCCCTGACTGCCGGGGAACGAAGTTGTTCTCGTTCCTCACGTGGACGGGAGCGGAAGGGAGCGCGGGCGGAGGCGTCACCTCCGTGGCCTTGGTCTCTCGCTTCTCGGGCTCACGTGCGATGGGGTCCTTCGATGGGCTTGGAGGCGGGAGCGAAGGTCCTAGCGGCTCCAGTCCGAGGATGTCACCGATGGACTTCAGTCGGGTGACGGGACGTGCGGTGCGGGTCCACTCCGCGAGGGCCGTCTGTCCTGCGTGCAAGGCACGGAAGTCACGGAGGGCGACCAGCTCACGGAGGTCGCTGTCCCCCAGCACCACACGTCGTCCGCCTTGCCGGATGAGCTTGCTCAAGGCGTCCGATACCAGGGTTCCGTTGGACGAAGGGAAGTCGGAGGTCCTGATGAGCACCGGCGTCTTCCCTCTCGCGGCAGTGAGGGCCTCGCTCATCTGCCGACCCAATCCGCCTCCATGCGGACGGCGCTCGCACAACGCGAGGACGAGTTTCTTGCCGGAGGGGTGCACGGCCACGTCCAGCAGGTCGTCGCCGTTGCGCGTCTTCACCGCGAAGCGCGGCGAGCCTCCCATCTCCTCGCTTCCTATCTCCACTGCCCATGCGAGCAAGGCGGTGATGTCGGACGCATCCTCGGGGAGCTTCTCCTTGTAGGCGGTGCGGAAGTCCGTCCACATCCGGTCCATGTCGATGCCAGCGGGAGGTTGAGGGGACGGTGGACGCGCGTCTCGGCTCGGCAACGGGAAGGTGTCCGGCAGGCGCTGCAGCTCAATGGCCTTCTCACGGTATCGACGGCACTCGTTCAGCACGTCGCGGGCGCGCTGGCCGGCGAGCTTCTCGAAGCCTTCGGGAGGGATGGGGTAGGTGGGCTCCTCGGGGCGGTACTTCACGCCGCGCTGCTCATAGAGGAAGCGCAGGCGCCTGGCGACCATGTCGCGGGCGGTGGCGGCGGTGACGGTGCGATCCAGCGTCACGGGGTCCGGGTCGTTCTCGATGCGGTCGACCATGGCCCGCGTGAGCAACGGGCGCATGTTTTCCCAGTAGTCGGCCAGGCAGCAGATGACCACGACGGCGTTGGGCACCTTCCCGGCGATGGAGGCCAGGGTGTTCATCGCCCGGCGGAAGGCGTTCTCCGACTGGGGGCGGTTCTCGAAGTCGCTGATGTCTTCAATCTGGTCGATGCACAGCACGAGCGCGTGTCCCAGCGCGCTCATGACGCGGCCCAGTTGCTCGACCATGCGCGCAGGCGCGTCGTCGGAGGTGCGTGGGACGAGCTCGCCGATGACCTTCCGGTCCTCGGGGGTGATGTCCTCGCAGCGCAGCCAGTTGAAGATGCGACGGTTGATGCGCGGGTCCCTGCGCTGGAAGTAGATGAGCGCGCGCAGCAGGTCCACCTCGACGCCGCGGAAGCGCGGGTCGGAGAGGAGGTCATCCGCCACCGCGCGGACAGTGCCGTGCAGTTCATCGTCCTCCAGGACCTTCTCCTCGGGCTCGATGAGCGGCGCGAAGAGGCTGGTGCACTGGGCCATCAGCAGGTTCGACAGATACATCATCCCGCTGTCGTCACCCTGCGACACGTCGTACGGATGATGGTCGATCGAGTCGATGAGGTTGGACAGGAGGTAGCGGTCGTAGTGCGCCGCGTCCACCGTCATGGGCATGTAGCCGGTGAAGCCGCGCTTCTGCTCGTGCGCGGCGTTGCGGAAGGCGCGCACCAGATGCGTCTTGCCGCTGCCGGACTCGCCGAGCAGGAGGAGGATCTTCCCGGTGTCGGGAGGAGGTGACGCCGTCGCGCGGTCCAACAGGCGCTTGAAGGCGCGGCGCGCGGCGGGATTGAGGGTCTCCACGTCGAACGGGTCGTGCTGCCAGAGGTACTGGCCCTGTTGGACGCTGCTGAAGACTTCGCCGCTGTCGGAGAGGAAGACTTCGAGTCGAGGGTCGCTGGACATGCGCGCTCCTGAAAGGACGAGTCAGACGACGACGAAATGGAAACTGGCGCCGTAGGAGCGAACCTCGGACTCGGCGACGTCCTTGGGGTCCATGGCGGAGACGAGGTCCGCGCGCGTCAGCGACAGGTGCTGGGAGCGATTGGCCTCCAGGAGCGCGGCGTCGAACGCCTCGCGGTTGCTCCATTCAGGCTGGAGGGCTCGCCACACGTGGGAGATGAACACCTTGTCGCGCCCGTAGCGGCCCGTAGGGAGGGCCCGCGCCACCGAGAGCACATGCTCTGCGAAGGACTCCACGAGGACCGTGGGTGGCGACGCGGGGGGGCGCGAGGGCGCAGTGGTTTGATTGGGCACGGACCCGGTGTCGCGTGAGGGCACGGTGTTCCGAGTGGGCCCGGTGTCTCGCTGGGGCGCGGACCCGGCGTCGCGCGTGGGCGCTTTGGTCTTCTCGGTCTCGGCCTTGGTGTTGGGGGCGGGCTCGGTGGACGATTCGGGGAGGAACCACTGCCGCAGCAGCGTCAGGCGGAGAATCTCCGCGTCGGCGCGAGTCGCCCCAGCGGCGCGGGCCGCGAGCTGCTCCACGGCCTTCCTCGGGTTCTTCACCTCGGTGTCGAGCATCTTGCCGAGCAGGTGGGCCTGCACGGCACCCAGGGAGAACGGCCGCTCCGTCTCCACACCCAGCTGGCGCCAGAGCAGCCTGTCCCGAATCTGCGAGAGAGACGGCTCTCCCTCCCCGACCTCGGGATGGTGCCGGGCGAGCACCGCCGCGCGGACGCCATCCGCGTTGTTCAGGCGGATGAGCGTGGCCTTGGAAGGTGCGACGTCCAGGCTGTTCGCGAGGAGGTAGGTGGCCTTGAGCTTCTTCCAGGTGAGCCCCTTGGGGAGCTGCTCCAGGCGCAGGAACTGGAGGACGCGGTCCATCCCCGCGCTGGTGAGCGTCAGGCCCGCCTTCTTCTTCGCGGCCACGAGCTCATCGCGCAGGAGCTGCTCCAGCACGGCGTCGAGTCGGACCTTCCACTCGGGGCGTGAGAGGCGGTGCTCCACGAAGGGGCGCAGGGCATTGCCGAGCTCCGTGCGGGTTCCGCTGCGTTGTGGACGCGGCGCGAGCCAGGTGAGTGCGAGTCCCGCCAACCGGTTGTCAGGGCTGTCCATGCGTTGTCCTTTGCGCGGTGGCTTCTCGCCGCCGGGCCTCCATGAGCGATTCGAGGGTCTTCAAGATGTCTTCACAGTGAGGGTGCAGGTCCTCGTAGAGGAAGCGGGCCACCCAGTAGCCGATGCGCTGGAGCGCCAGGTCCTTGCGTCGGTCCCGACGGAACCGCTCGGGGTCGAGGAAGTGGTGTTGGCCGTCGATTTCGACGGCGAGCCGCAGCTCGCGGCTCAGCAGGTCGACCTCCAGCGGGCGCTTGCCCTCGCCGAGCTCCACCTTGGCGTTGAGGGTGAAGACGTCCTTGGTGGCCGGATGGACCTGCAGGATGTCGTGGTAGAAGAAGTGCTCCATCTTGCTGCGGGCGCGGGCCTCGGACTTCTCGCGCTCGGCGACCATGGCCTCCGCGTTCTCACGGAAGCGCTCCAGCAACGGCGGCGCGACGTGGGGCTCCGGCTGTGAGGCCGGAGCCTTCTTCTTCGAGGATGCACGTCGAGGGGCCGCGGGCTCGCCGACGGGCGCTCCCTGCTCGGAGGTGACGGCGACAGGGTCCGGAAGCTCGAGCAACCCTTCCCGCATCATCGCGAGCGCGTGGGAGTCCTTGCGTCCACGGGTACCTTCGAGTGCATCGGGTGGCAGCACGCAGGCGACGTGAAGCAGCGGGGCCGCGGAGCAGATGGCGGTCGCGGTGCGGAGGCTGCGCGGGTCGGAAGGGGAGAGCGCCAGGTGGAGGGCGGGGGCGCGGCCTTCGGGGATGATGAGCAGCAGCGCGTGGAGGACGCGGAGCGGGTCGTGGGAGATGGCCTCACGGACCTCGTTGGGGAGCGTGCCTGGGGGCGCGGGCTCCGGGGCTTCGAGCAGCTGTCGGCACAGGGCCCACGTCACGGGCTCGGCGTGGGGCGGCTCGAGTCGCTCGAACAGGACGCGGCGGTCGTGCTGCGTCTTGCCCTCGAAGTGCAGCTCGCGGGAGGAGATGGCGCGCTGGGAGAAGACGACGTAGCTCTCCGCGTCTCGGAAGAGGTTGCGCTCACGGGCGAGCTGGGTGGCCCAGGCGGCCACGGTGGAGCGCAGGTCCTCGCTCTGGGCGAAGGCCGCCTTCAAGCCGCTGCGGTGCAGCCATTCCGTCCAGAGTTGAAGCGCGCGCTCCGGGTCGCCCACCAGGGCGCTCAGGGTGGGAATCCCTTCCGCGCGGCGCCGGGCATGCCGGTCCAGCGAGTCCAGGAGAGCGGTGTCTGCGGTTGTCACCAAGCCCATGCCCCCACGGGTCCCCGGAGATGGACCCGTCACACCGGGTAGAGCCTGCGCCCTTCAAGTCATTCCTTGCAAGCGGCGAGACCCGGTGCATCCAATGTCTCACACCGCCCGCCGGGTCTGTCACGACATCGATGCGAGGAGTGACTCACCCCGTGGGGGTATGGACGTGAATGACCGTCTTCGTCAGGAGGGACCGCAATCCCCCACTGCGGAACCGGGGAGCTAACGGTCAGGTCCATCACAACTGGCTTCGTTCAAGTCGCCGTGGCGTCGGCCTCTCCTCCTTCAATGGCGCACATCCCGTGGGATCGTGGGTCGCGTACTACCCTTGAGTAAAGGGGAATGGACTCATGACGCCAACGCCATGTGGAAGGTGGGGCGGACCATCCGTGCTAATCGTCACGTTCTTCCGCGTCACCATGTTCGTCCTCCATGTATGCCTCGGGGGCCTTTGGCAGAGGGGGCGGTGGTGCGCCTGGGGGGTGTTTGCTGATGTAATCATTCAGGGCTGTGACGGCGTGCTCTCTCGTGCGAGTTGCCACAAGCTTATCTGCCCACTTGCGCCCTGGATGAAGAATGTCCCACAGGGGGCGGTCTGTGTCCTTCCGACCTTTCCCAGGCGCATGATTGCCAAATCCCTCAAGCGCTACATTCCACGCAGGCTGGAAGTTTTCGATGAGAAATCGCTCTGACATCGTTATCCAGACTGGCGTGATGACGATGTAACGACAGATAAAATCCGCAGGGGACAGATTGGTAGCGGCGTTGATCGAATTTCGATGTTCGCGCAACCGACTGCACAAGGGGCCCCTCGCCGTTGATTCGACATCAAGGTTCCTGGCTCCCTTCCGCGCGCCTTCCGGGACCGCTTTCCCCACGTAGATTGGGCGCTTTCCGTCCGGAGATCTGAGCGCTTGATATTCCGGCATGCTCCCTATGTAGAAGAGCGCATAGACTCCCGAGCCTTGGAAGGGGGGCATTGGGTCCAGGGGAAAGGGCCCTTGACGCATCAATGCCTCCACGATGCTTCTGGTCAGGTTCTGATAGTCGAGTGGATTGTACTCCGTCATGCGCTCGATCCAGGAACACTGTGGCGGAGTTTGCAAGCTTTGTTGATAGAAAGCCCCGAATTGGGAGCCTTCCCTTGATTCACTTCGCGTGACGGTGGGAAGGAATCTGGCGACGCTCGCGCATATTAGTGCGGCGCGATGCAACTCGTCGGGGGGCGAGGTGGCTTGGGGGGCGCGCCTAATGCTGGCGCGGCGGGGGGCGGTCGTGTCCCTATAAGTGTGTAGTCGGCAAGGACGGAGGCGCGGAAAAGAGGGAAGCTCCTCGGTGAAACCAAACCGAGATGGTCCTCCTTTGGCGAGGAGGCCGAGGAGTTCCCCGACGTGGACG
>NZ_SRLW01000381.1:0-8025 GCF_006518215.1 Myxococcus sp. AB025B | reverse complement strand
GTTGGGGGAGTGCTGGGGCTTCTGGGCGGGTGGATGGCCCTGTTCGGCGGGTCCATTTGAAGTCCCTGTTCGTAGCGGAGGCGTGGAATGCGATGCCGCCACCTCGAAGATTGTCTCTTCGAGGGTCGCGCTCCGGCCCCCTGGGTCCTTCCGTCGGGTCCACGTGATGTGGGAGGCCGGCGCGACGGTGGCACGTGCGGCTGTCCGCCGTGCCGTGTCCCGGTGATGCCTAGCTTGATGAGGCTTCGTGCTCGGCGTCTTCGCGCGCGAGTCGTGGCATCGGACGGTGGGGTGGGGAGGGGGACGACGGTCATGGCTGCGCGTCGACAGGCGGACATCCTGGTGGTTGGTGGAATCAGCACGGACTTCCTGGTCCAGGGGCCTCGGCTCCCGAGACAGGGGCAGAACGTGGAGGGGCACCTGTTCCTGGAGAGCCTGGGGGGAAAGGGCGCCAACGCCTCCGTGGCCGCCGCGCGCCTGGGCGCCCGGGCGACGCTGGTGGGGCGGGTGGGTGCGGATGCCCGGGGACTCGGGCTCTTGGAGCAGCTGGAGGGCGAGGGCGTGGACACGCTCGCCGTGACGAGGGACCCGGGCGCAAGCACGGGCGTCGTGCTCGAGATGGTGGATGAGTCAGGGCATAGGCAGAGCCTGTCCGCGGAAGGCGCCAACCGACGGATGCGAGTCCCCGACGTGCTCGCCGCCGAGGAGCGCATCTCCCGCGCGGATGTCCTGCTGGTGCAACTGGAGGTGCCGCTCGAGGTCGTCGTCGCGGCGGTCCATGTCGCGCGGGCCGCGGGGACGCATGTGCTGTTGGACCCGGCGCCGCCCACGGTGCTGCACGAGGAGCTGCTCGAGGCGGTCCATGTCATCCGGCTCAATGACCTGGAGGCGGAGGTGCTGACGGGCGTCGAGGTGGTGGACCGCGCGTCCGCGCGTCAGGCGGCGGAGAACCTGTTGCGTCGGGGCGTCGGCTCCGCGGTGGTCGCCGCGCCGCAGGGCAACCTGCTCCTCGGGTCCGAGGGGGAGCTGTGGTTGCCCAACCTCCCCGTGGACTGGGTGGATACCACGGGGGCAGGGGATGCCTTCTCCGCGGCCCTATGTGTGGCATTGGGTGAGCGGCGCTCTTTATCGGACGCGGCCCGCTTCGCGCACGCCACGTCGGCCCTGGCCACGATGCGACTGGGGGCGCTGTCGGGGTTGCCGAACCGGGAGCAGGTCGAGTCCTTCATGGCGCGGCTGGCGATGTCGGCGCTGTCGGGCGAGTCAGCCCGGTGGTGACGGAGGCGCCAGCGCCCGTCGCGGGTTTCTGGCTCAGGCCGCTCGGCGGGCCCGGATGCAGATGAACCCGGGGGCCTGTGAAAGCTCCTCGAACAGGCGTGGGTCCGCGGCCTTCATGTCGTCGTGTGGCTTGGGCTCGACGACGCGGTCGAGCATCCAGCCTGCCTCCGACAGCGCGTTCAGGATGTCCGCGAGCGGGCGGCCACGGTGGCTCCACCGCGCGCGAGCTTCTCGCTGCAGAAGCCGGGGCCACAGCCTGCGTCGAGCACGCGCAGCCCGGCGACCTCACCGAGGAGCGCCATCGTCGCCGGCCGCTCGTAGAGCGCGTTGTGCGGCTTCGTCAGGGCGAAGGTCGCGTACCGCTCCGCGAACGTCGAATACGCGGCGAGGCCCAGCGACTCGTCCGCTTCGTTCGTGTCAGCCATGCGCGGTCTCCCGGGTGAGGGAGACCACGCGATGTGATGAGTACGCGGTCGTCGAACGGGTTCTCCGGCCGCGCGCCCACCCGTGCTCGAGGTGACGGCGTCAGCTCAACCGCCTACCACCCGTTTCGATACCAGGAGTGCCGCAGGGCGCCATCCGAACCGATGTAGAAGACGTCCATGTGGCCCGACGCCTTGCTCACGCCCTCCGGCGCGGAGGCCAGCTCGCCGCCGAGCCACGTCCAGCCGCTCCAGCTCGCGCCATTCCAGGTGTTGCTCCACAGCGCGTTGTCCGCGGTCCGAGCGAACACATCCAGCAGGTTCACCCCTCGGGAGACGACCGTGGGTGATGAGATGAAGTTGCCGCCCAGGGAAGACCAGCCCACCCACGTGGTCCCATTCCAATACTTCTGCACGATGGTGTTGTCCGTGGCCCGGGCGAACACGTCGATGCGGCCGGCCCCCCAGCTCACCGCCGCCGGGTCCGAGGCAATCGTGCCGCCGAGCGAGAACCAGGAGCTCCATGTGGAGCCGGTCCAGAAGGACTGCCACACCGCGTTGTCCGTGCCACGCACGAACACGTCCATCCGGTTCGAGCCCCACGATGCGACGGTGGGCCCCGAGGCGAAGTTGCCGCCCAGCGACGACCAGGCCGTCCACGTCGTCCCGGTCCAGGACTTCTGATGGATGGCGTTGTCCGAACCCTTGGCGAACACGTCGATGCGGCTGGCGTCACGGCTCACGGCCGCCGGGTCCGAGGTCAGCGTGCCGCCGAGCGGGAACCACGAGAACCAACCGGTGCCATTCCAGTAGGCCTGCCACAGCTGGTTGTCCGTGCCGCGAGCGAACACATCCAGCCGGTTCGTGCCGCGCGCGGCGACCGCGGGCGCGGAGGTGAGGTTGCCTCCCAGCGACTCCCAGGGAACGCCATACGTCTGCTGTGCGCCCACCTGGTCCGTGACGCTGAGGTTGCCATCCCCCGCCCACTGGGGATTGCAGTAGTTCATCACCGAGGCCAGGTCCCACGCGCCGATGGTCTGGTCACCATTGGAGCCCTGCGGAGGCTCCGTGCAGGAGCCCGGCGTGTCGGGGCGATTGTGCTCGTGGGCGTAGCCCAGGGCGTGACCGAACTCGTGCACGGCGATCGTCTCGATGCAGTACTGGCGCGTGTTCTGGCAGCCCTGGCTCCAGTTGTTGAACGTGAAGTTCAGCACCACGCCCGCGGCGACGCCGTTGATGGCGTTCCCCAGCCCCTTCGCATGCGGGCCGACGTCGCTGATGTTGAGCCGGATGCCCATGGCCCCCGCGGCACAGGTGCCCCAGCCGGTGAAGCGGACTCCCGAGCGGGTCGCCCACGTCCGCTCCACCGCGTCGCGCACCCACTGGCGCTGCGTGCCGTCATTCGCTCCCGGGTTCTCCCAGCACACGGGGGATGCTCATCGGTCGCCACAACCGCGTGGAGGCCACGTAGAGCTCGGCCTCGCTGTTGACCATCTCCTCCCCGGGGCCCGTCGTCTGCGTGCTGCTCCTACAGCCGGCCAGTGCCCCCAATCCCAAGGTCGCGAGCAGCACTCCAGCGCGGCGGGCTGCCATTCCCATCAGCATGGTGTTCTCCCCCTCCATTGCCAGACGGGACCGGAGGGGTCCTCTCGTCCTGGCAGGGAAGTCGGGAGTATGTCTGCCATATGGGTGGACATGCTGCCAGTGAATTGTGGGTGCCGGCGTTGTTCAGACTCGGGTGGAGGATTCTTGTGTTGTCGTTGCGTGCCCGCACCAGCCAATCATTGCTCGCAAGCTCAGTCGGTGTTCTGCTGAATGCCGGAAAAACCGAGCCTCGATTGGCGCTGCAAGGTACAGCCTGGATGGAGCGTCGCTGCCCTCGTCATGGCTCCCCGCTGCCTGATTCCAGCTGGGTGTGATATGTCTTGCCATGCATGCTGCCGGCAATGATTCTCTCCCAAGGCAGCGCACCGGGAGTCCCATGAAGTCGACGCGATGGACCGTCCTCTCCTTCCTGTTCCTGTCGGCGTGTGTCACCAAGACGGAGATCACCCGTCTTCGGGCCGGCCCACCCCAGCTGACGCCAGCCGAGTCGCTCTACGTGTTCGTTCCCGCGGACGGTGTCTATGAAAACAAGCGCTTCGCGGGCTCGGCCCTGGCGACCTCCAAGGCCGTGTTCGTCGCTTTCTACAAACGCACCCCGCATGTGAAGCTCGGAAACCTGACGGAGAGCTTCGAGGAGGGGATGAAGGCGGCGCGTGCGGCCCAGAGCAAGTACCTGGTCCGGCCGACCCTCCTGCACTGGGAGGACCGCGCCACCCAGTGGTCCGGGAAGCCTGATCAGATCGACGTGAAGCTCGAGTTGATCGACGTTGCCACGGGAAAGGTCGTGAACAGCACCCGCTTGAAGGCGACGAGCGAGAGCATGTCGCACCTGAGCAGCCGCCCGGAGGACCTGCTGCCGAAGCCCCTCGAACAGTTCGTGTCCTCGCTCTACTGAGGCTCGGCCCGCAGCCGCTCCGCCTCCAGCGCCTCGTACACGGGGCGCACCCCGTTCTCGGCCGCCTTGCGTGAGGCCTCGCTGACCGCTTCGGCCTTCTGCCTCGTGTCGTCCTCGAACGGGAGCACGGGGTTCTTCGCGTCACGGGCCGCGGCCTGGGTCAGCAACTCCAGCTCGAGGGCATCCGGCTCCATCCCGAACAGCTCCACGAGCCGGGACACGGCGGTGTCCTGGAGCCCCCGGTGGTTCAGCAACAACGCCGGTGACTTCCGCGAGCGATAGCCTTCCAGCCCCGCCTCGCACAGCCGCGCGAGGACCCGTGCGCCGTACTCCTCCAATGACAGCTCGGACAGCTGCTCCGCGCGGAGCCCCACGCGCGCGGGCGCCAACACCCCTGGCAGCATGTGCGCGCCCCGATGCTTCTGATGTGAGGCCATGACCTCCACCGGATCCCGATACAAGAACAGCCACGGCACCCCGGGAAACGCCCGCTCGAGCAACGGCAGCTCCAGCACATGCCACGCATCCAGCTTGAGGAACACCGCCTGCTCCTCGGGGTTCCGCTTCTGCCCCAGCCCGGCCACCACCGCGCGCAGCCACTCGATTCGCCGTGCCTCATCCACCCACGGGAGCCGCGAATGGATGCGCAGCACCGTGTCCACGGGCGCTGCCTCGGACAGGACGATGTGGCGGGGCAATGACGCCAGCAATTGCGCGAGCAGCGTGGAGCCGCAGCGGGACATGTGGAACACGAGCCCTCGCACCGGCAACCCCGGATGCGACGACTGTCTTTCCACCAGCGTCTCCATCGACGTCCGATGTCGGAAGAGCAGGGGGAACGGATGCCGCAGCCTTCGCTCCAGCGTCTCGTCGAAGAACGGGTCCGTGAAGCGCTGGCTCCCCAGGTGACACCAGTCGACCCAGGGCTGTTCGCCCTCGACCTGCAGCCGTGCTGGTATCCACCCGTCCAGCCGCGGGCTCATACCCACGTCCCCAGCCACCGCTTGCGCTCCTCGCGCATCAGCTCGCGAAGCTCCGCCTCCGTGAAGTGACAGCCCCGCTCCGCCCCCAACCGGATGGCGAGCGCGATGAACCCAGGCACATCCTTCGGCCCTCGCAACTCCTCCTGAAGCCCCTCGTCCTCCAGCACTCGCACACGGAAGCGCTCGAAGTCCTCAAGCGACACGAGCGCCGCCTTCCTCCGTCGCGGCCCTCGCGAAGACGTCCCGCAGCCAGTCATCCACCACGCAGTCGAGCACCAGGTGCACGCGGTCCGTGTCCCCGGAGTTGTCTACGCGGTGGGGCAGGTTGAAGTTCAGGTACCAGCACTCCCCGGGCCGCATGTCCACGCGCTGGCCCGAGAGCACGAAGCTCACCTCCGGATGCGTGACGATGGGGACGTGGATGCGCACCTCGCCATCCTCGAACGCCAGGTTGTAGTCCGTGTGCTCGCGGATGTTCGCGCGAGCCGCGAGCTTCAACAGTCGCGCCGAGCCGATGGGGCACTGGAACAGCGCGAGCGCCTCCCGGAACGCGGGGTGACGCCCGAGCAGCGGCGTGTCCGCGTACGCCTGCCGCGCCGTGGGGTCGGGGTAGATGCGCCCCTCCATCCCTCCCACCGAGCGCAACGGGACGCCGCTCCACTCGCCCTCGTAGAAGCGGGTGTTGAAGTGCGGCACCCACGCCTCCGCGGGCACGCGCGCCAGCTCCTCCTGGAGACGGCTCACGTCGAAGCACAGAGGCAATCGCAGCCGGTCGGGCACGGAGAGCGGGGCCATGGGCCCCTGTTCTACACCGTTCAGCCCGCGGTGCTCCGGGCGCGATGCTCTGCCTTCACCCGCGCGAGCGCCGCATGGGCCCGGGCGAGCGTCTGCCCCGGGTCCTCCTCACCCTCCACCGCCACGGCGACGGTGTGGACCTCGAACGTCTCCAGCTCGGAGAGCAGGTGCTCCCGCAGCGCGTCGGTGGCCCCCGCGTCCAGCCCCGGCAGCGCCACCAGCAGCGTGCCGCCCTCCCAGCGCACCGCGAAGCCCGTGGGCGCCCCCACCGGCTCCAGGTGTCGCGCCACATCGCGCAGCGCCGTGTCGCCCGCGTCGAACCCATGCCGCAGGTTGAGTTGTCCCAGTCCCACCAGGTCCACCAACAGCACGCCGCAGGGCACCCCATCCCTCCGGCATCGACCAATCTCCCGCAGCAGGCGCTCCTCGCCCGCTCGACGCTTGGCCAGCCCCGTCAGCGCATCCACCCGCAGCATCCGCTCGCGCTCCTCACGCGGCGACACGCCTCCTGGCTCCGAGAGCGTCAGGAGCTGCGCCATGCCGCCGGGAATGGGGAACGGCCTCGCCACCCACCGGATGCGCCGGGGGCGGGGGTGCTCCAGCGTCAGCGACAGGTGCAGCCCCCGCGACGTGTCCGACGCCAGGTCGAGCAGGGGCGAGTGCCCCGTCGGGTCCGCCGTCAGGCTCGCGACGTGCTGACGGAAGCTGTCGAAGGACAGCTTCGGGATGTCCTCCAGCGTCAGCCCCAGCAGCTCCGCCAGCGCGGCGTTGCCCGCGAAGGGCTGCCGGCCCGGAGCCACCAGCAGTGTCGCCACGTCGAGCGCTTGAATCGCGTCCCGCACCTGCGTCAGCGCGGCGAGCTCCGAGCGCGAGGGCTCCTGCCGCGAGCGGCTCCAGTCCCTCGCCTCCGTCCTCGCCCGGGACTTCAGCTCCAGGTCCCCGGCCACGCGCCGGGCCAGCTCCCGCAGCGCCGCCATGTCCTCGGTGCCGAGCACCAGGGGCCGCGTGTCGATGACACACAGCGTGCCCAGCACCTCACCGCTCGGCGTCACCAGGGGCGCGCCCGCGTAGCTGCCGACGATGCCGTCACGCACCAGCGGGTTGTCCTTGAACACCGGGTGCCGCGTGGCGTCCGGGACGACCAGCGACTCGCGCCCCATCACCACGTGGTGACAGAACGCCCAGTCCCGGGGCGTGCCCCTGTCGCGCGCCAGCGCGTGCGGCAGCCCCACGTGCGCCTTGAACCACTGCCTGTCTCCCAGCACCAACGTCAGCAACGCCACGGGCACGCCGAAGGCCTGCGCCACCTCGGTGACGAGCTCCTGCAGCTCCGCCTCCGGAGGGCCGTCGTCCACCAGGTGCAGCGCGTCGATGTGCGCCAGCCGCTGGTGCTCCTCGTCGGGGCCGCTCTCCGTGGGCGTGGCGGGCAGGGGACGCTGTCCCGCGAGCACCCTGCGCACGGTGTCGCGCACCGTCTCCGTCGGCGCGCGTCGGCTGAGCAGCGAGTGGATGCCGAGCGCCTCCTTGAGCTGCCACGCGCGCACCCGCAGCTCGTCGAACGCCGTCACCACCACCACCTGCGTGCCGCCCGCGTCCTGTCGCTCGCGCAGCCACGACAGCAGCGTGAAGCCATCCACGCGCGGCAAGGCCAGGTCCGTGAGCAACAGGGCCGGGGCGCTGCGCTGGCGGACCACCTCCTGGGCCTCCGCGCCATCCCGGGCCAGGATGCCCTCGAGCCCTTCCCCCGCGACGAGGGTGAGCAGGCTGGCGGCGCGGTGGGGGTCGGGCTCGGCGATGAGGGCGTAGCGGGCCATGTCTCACCGATGCTGCCACGGATGGGCCCGCGCCGGTGATGCTCGCCACCCGCGAGGTTGTTCGGGCAACGCTGCCCGCCCGGCCGCTACCGGCCCTCGCCCGGCGGGGCCGAGGTCCCCGGCGCGGACTGGGGATAGCGCACGAAGAGTCGACGCAGGGCGCCACGCTGACGGCCCAGCTCCTCCGCCCGGAGCGCCGAGTCCACCAGCAGCATCAACCCCAACCCCAGGCC
>NZ_SRLW01000380.1:0-8063 GCF_006518215.1 Myxococcus sp. AB025B | reverse complement strand
GGTGGGAGCGGCTGACGCGGGAGCAGCTCGCCGCGCACCTGCCGCTGCCCGCGGCGACGCTTCACGGCAGCGGCGTGGGCTTTGGCGACCTGGCGCGCGGGCGCTACGGCTTCCTCTGGGTGGAGCGCTCCACGGGCGTGAAGCTGGAGGCGGGCTGCCAGGGGCTCTTGAGCGCGGTGGGCACCGGCGAGGAGGCGCGCACGGCGTCGCCCGCGGCGCTGGGGTCGCGCTCGAAGCTGTACACGCTGAGCACGTCGGCGGGGGCGCGGGGCACGCTGGGCTGCGGGCTGCTGCCGGATGGTCGACTGGTGGGGCTCGCGGTGGTGGCCGCCGGGTCGGGTGACGCACAGCCGGGCGACACGGGCGGGCAGGAGTCCTTCGCCGCGGTGGGCGAGGGGCTCGCGTTGCAGTAAACGGGCGCCGCCATGAACGTCCAGGTCCTGTTCCACGACAACTGCTTCGACGGCGCCGCGAGCGCCGCGGTGTTCACCCGCTTCTACCGGGAGCGCGTCCGCGCGGACGCGGCGTTCCGCTACCAGGGGCTGAACCACAAGCCGGGCGCGGAGGGCATCGACCCGGCCGTCTTCACGGGCGAGGAGAACGTCATCGTCGACTTCCGCTACAGCCAGGACGCGCGGCTGACGTGGTGGTTCGACCACCATGCCTCCGCGTTCCAGCAGCCCGGGGACGAGGCGCACTTCCGCGCGGACTCGAGCGGGCGCAAATTCCACGACGCACACCGCAAGAGTTGCACGAAGTACCTGGCGGACGTGGCGCGCGAGCGCTTCGGCTGGGACGCGTCCGCGCTCTCGGACCTCATCCACTGGGCGGAGCTCATCGACGGGGCGCAGTTCCCCTCGCCGCAGATGGCGGTGGCGCTGGAGGAGCCCGCGCTGCGCATCATGACGGTGCTGGAGGCGAACAAGGACCCGGCGCTCATCCCCGAGGTCATCCGCCGCATGCAGTCGGAGTCGCTCGCGGACATCGCCGCCTCGCCGCTCATCGCGGGGCCGCTGGCGCCGCTGCTCGCGCGCCACCAGGCGAACATCGAGCTGGTGCGCTCGCGGGCCCGCTACGAGCGGGGCGTCGTCTTCTTCGACCTGGTGGACGAGGGCGTGGACAGCCTCAACAAGTTCATCGCGTACGCGCTCCATCCGGACGCGCGCTACACGCTGTGGGTGGGGCGGGGGATGTCGCGCGCGAAGGTGTCGCTCGGCTCCAACCCGTGGAAGCCGGAGCTGCGCCAGCATGACCTGTCCGCCATTGCCGGCCGGTATGGGGGCGGTGGGCATCCCGTGGTGGCCGCGGCCAGCTTCAAGGCGGACCAGGCGGACAAGGCCCGCGCGGCGTACCAGGAGATTCTCGCGGAGCTGTCCGCCGCGGGGTGAGGCTAGGGCTGGCCGCGCTCGAAGAAGGTGAAGCCGGCCTGTCGCAGCAGTCGCACCACGGTCACCATGGGCAGGCCCTGCACGTTGGCGCGGTCGCCGTCGAGCCGTGCCAGCAGCGCCTGTCCCGCGCCCTCCACGCGGTAGCTGCCGCAGCAGCCCTCCCACTCGTTCAGGTCCAGGTAGCGCTCCAGCTCGTCGGGCGTGACGTCGTGGAACGTCAGGCGCGCGGTCTCCACGGCCTCGTCGATGGACCCGCCCGGGCCCACCAGGCACACGCCGGTGTGGATGTCGTGGGTGTGGCCGAGGAGCTTCTGGAGCTGGCCTCTCGCCGCGTCTCGGTCCATGGGCTTGGTGAGCGTCTGTCCGTCCACTTCGACCAGTTGGTCCGCGCCGAGCACCCACGCGTCGGGGTGTCGTGCGTGCACGGCGCGAGCCTTGCGAGCCGCCAGCTCCCGGACGGCGTCGCGGGCCGAAAGGTGGGCGGCCACCGTCTCGTCGACGCCCGGGCTCACGGCGCGGTAGGGCAGGCCGAGCCCATCCATCAGCGAGCGGCGGGCACTGGAGGTGGAGGCCAGAATCAAGGGTCTCATGGGGGCGCCACCCTAGTGCACCGAGATGGCCCGCGCCGCCGTCCGCCGAGAGAACAGGGCACGCCGAGCCCGTTCATCAGCGAGTGGCGGGCGCGGGAGGTGGAGGCCCGAATCCAGAGGCTGATGAGTCGCCAACGTGATGAACCCGAGGAGGGGAGCGCCGCCGACATCCCGCGACGGGCACTCAAGGTGAGGGCCAGACGCAGCGGCGCATGGGGCATCACCCTGGTGTCCCGAGGCGTGCAGCGACGCCGCATGAACCCGAGGCAGGAAGCGCCGCCGACATCCCGCGACGGGCACTTGAGGTGAGGGCCAGACGCAGCGGCTCATGGGGCGTCACCCTGGTGCCTGCGGGAGGGAGCGCCGCCGCCCGCCGAGCGAGCATGCACGTCCCTGCTTCCCGGCCCCTAGGGTGATGCCGTAGCGTGGCGGCCCATGTCGCGGCGCGGTCTGCTCGCCCTCTGCCTCCTCCTCACCGCCTGCAAGCGGAACGCCTCGGCCCCGGAGACGGGAGACGCCGGAACGCCCGAGGTGTCGGCGGTGAAGGCCTCCCCAGCCAGTGCCGCGCCCTCGGACGAGCCCCGCGACACGCCGCGCCCCGTGCAGCCCCTCGCGGTGTGCCAGTCCCGGGGCGGCTCTCCGTTGGACGCGGCGCGGGGCTACTACGACGCGGGGCGCTTCGAGGAGGCCCTGTCCTGCGCGGCGCAGGCGGCGGCCCTGGAGCCGGACCTGGCCTCGGCCCACGCCGAGCGCGGTGTCGCGCTGGCCGCCCTGGGGCGCGAGTCGGACGCGCAGCTCGCCTTCGCCCGGGCGCTCGCCATCGACCCCGGGGACGCGGACGCGCTGCTCGGCGCGGCCCACCTGTACGCGGTGCAGATGACCTCCACGCGCGAGCGCGACGAGCTGGGCACGCTCTACGCCGAGCGCGGCCTGTCCCAGCCCGGCACTCCCCCGGAGCTCATCCCGCACCTGGCGCTGGTGTCGGCCATGGCCTTCAACGACCTGGGCCAGGCGGAGGAGGCCCTCGCCCGAGCCGCCATCGTCCTGGCGCGAGAGCCGGGCAGCCGAGAGGCCCTCTACGAGCGGGCCCTGGCCCTCTTCGAGCTGTGCCGCTTCTCCGAGGCGAAGCGCGCCTTCCAGGGGCTCGTCGACGACGCGGAGCGCGCCGCGCACGCGCACCAGCACCTGGGCCTGTTGCTGGAGCGGGAAGGGAAGTGGAAGCAGGCGCAGACGCACTTCGACAAGGCGCGCGCGCTTGCGCCCGACGACTTCCCGACGCCGCCCCTGCCCACCGAGGACACCTTCCGCGTGGACGTGGCCCGCGCCGTCTCCGAGCTGCCCGCGGACATGCGCAGCGACCTGGAGGGCATCCCCGTCACCGCGGAGGAGCTGCCCGCCGAGGTGGACCTGCTCGCCAACCAGCCGCCCCTGTCGCCCACGATTCTCGGCCTGTTCCGGGGGCCGCCCCTGGGCGCGCCCTGCGACGGAGTGGAGTCGCCGTGCCGCTCGGTGGTGCTCTACCGGCGCAACCTGGCCCGGGCGGTGCGCACGCCGGCGGAGCTGCGCGAACAGATTCGCGTGACATTGCTCCACGAAATCGGGCATCTGCGCGGCGAGGACGATGAGGAACTGGCCGCGCGCGGCCTGGAGTGACGCGAATGGCCATCCCCCCGACGCTTCCCGTTGCACGCACGAGCCCCAAGGGCGCCAAGTCCCTGCGCGCGGGAAACCCCTGGCTGTACCGCACCGAGCTGGCCGCCCCGCCCGACGTGACGGGCCCCGGCGCGGTGGTGCTCGTGGTGGACTCGCAGGGCAACCCCATCGGTCAGGCCCTCTACGCGCGGCGCTCCCCGCTGGCGCTGCGCCTGCTGACGCGCACACCCCCGCGCGAGCTGCAGGTGAACGACGCCTTCTTCCGCAAGCGCCTGGAGGCCGCGCTCGCGCGAAGGTCCTCGCTGTCCAAGCGTGACGGCCTGCGCCTGGTGCACGGCGAGGCGGACCTGCTGCCGGGCCTCTTCGTGGACCGCTACGGCAAGGGCCTCACCCTCCAGACGCTCTCCGAGGGCATGGACGCGCGCAAGGAGTCACTGGCGAAGATGCTGGTGGAGCTCACCGGCGCCACCCACGTGGTGTGCCGCGACGACGCCTCCGGCCGCGACTTTGAGGGCCTGCCGCGCGAGACGCGCTGGCTGCACGGCCAGGGCGAGTCGCGCTTCACGTACCACGAGGGCGACAACCGCTTCGACGTGGACCTGCTGGGCGACATGAAGACGGGTGCGTTCCTGGACCAGGTGGACAACCACCTGCGCGCCGGAGAGCTGGCGCGCGGCGAGGCGCTGGACCTCTTCAGCTACCACGGCGGCTTCGCGCTCTCCCTGGCCCGCAACTGCACGTCCGTCATCGCGGTGGAGCAGGACGAGAAGGCCGCCGCGCGCATCGGCGACAACGCCCGCGCCAACAACCGGACCAACGTCACCGTGGAGCACGCGAACGCCTTCGACGTGCTCAAGCGCTTCGACTCGCAGAGCCGCCGCTTCGACTTCATTGTCCTGGACCCGCCCGGGCTCGCCAAGCGCCGCGAGGGCCTGGAGACCGCGCTGCGCGCGTACCACGAGCTGAACCTGCGCGCGCTGCGGTGCCTGAAGCCGGACGGCGTGCTCGTCACCTGCTCGTGCTCGGGCAAGCTGGACCGCGCGGGCTTCGAGGAGATGCTGCTGGGCGCCGCCGCGGACGCGAAGCGCCCGGTGCAGATTCTGGAGCGCCGGGGCGCGGGCCTGGACCACCCCGTGCTCGCGGGCCTGCCGGAGACGGAGTACCTCAAGGCGCTCTACGTCCGGGCGCTCTGACGCGGGCCGGGCCGGACCCGCGAGGAGGAGCACTACGGCAGCCCCAGCTCCTTGCGCAGCTTGCCCACGACCTTGAAGTACTCGGTCCGGGGGAAGGGGACGTTGAGGATGTGGAAGTCCTTCTTCGCCAGGCCCACGCACCCGAAGCAGTAGTTGCAGTCCTGCAGGTTGCGGCACATCACCAGGTAGGCGCTGGTGGTGCAGTTCTCGCTCTGCAGGCAGTAGGCGCATGCATGACAGCTCTTGCACTCCACGCAGTGCGAGCAGTTGTTGCACAGCTCGCACCGGGTGCAGTGCGTGCACTGGAAGCAGCTGTCGCAGTCCTTGCAGAACATGCAGTTGGCGCAGCGCTGACAGCCCTCGCACGCGTAGGAGCCCGGGTTGCCCGGGTCCGACGCGTAGCTCTTGGTGAGCTTCTGGAGCTGGTCCAGGAACTCCCTCTTGCCGAGCGAGGCCACGACCTCCCGCGCCGCCTTCTCCGCGGCGAGCAGGTCTCCTGCTTCGGACCGCGTACCTTTCTCCTTCACCACCCGGGACACTCCTTGCCCATTGTCGGACTTCACTGAAGCCGGGCCAGCCCGGCCAGGTCGATTCCTCGCGCCACCCGCCGCACCTCCACCGTGCCCGGAAAGCCCCGGCTGGTGACGGCCACCACGAAGCGCTCTCCCACCAACAGGTTCGCCTCCGCCAGCGCCTCCTCCGCGTCGTACCTCACGAAGCCCACCGCGTCCTTCCAGTGGATGGGCGCCGCCGGGTCGCTCGCCGGCCGGTCCTTGGCCCGCTCGGCCGCGTCCCGGATGGCCTGACCAATCTTCTGCCCCATCGTGGTGTCCACGATGCGCACCTTCACCTCGCGGCCCTCACCTCGGGTGAACAGCCGCTCCGCCTCCGACACGGACACCTCGCCGTACTTGCCGGTGGAGCCCTGGGTGCGCGCGACGGTGAAGCCCTCCAGCTCCTCCGGCAGGAACGGTGCCAGCGTCTTGAAGTACACGCAGGGCGCACTGGCGGCGGGGATGGAGGCCGTCACCTCGTTGGCGGTGCCCTCCGCTTTCGTGCACCCGACACCCGGGGCGAGCGCGAGCAGGAGGAGGGTGAGGCCTGGGAGAAAGTTGTCGCGCACGGCCGAATCAAAAGGTATCCCCGCCCCGCGCGCAATGGACCTCTCGAAGCTCAATCCTCCCCAGCGCGAGGCCGTGGTCACCCTCCAGGGTCCCTTGCTGGTCCTCGCGGGTGCTGGGAGCGGGAAGACCCGCGTCATCACCCACCGCATCGTCCACCTGCTCAACGAGCGGCCAGACCACATCCTGGCTCGCAACATCCTGGCCGTCACCTTCACCAACAAGGCGGCCTCGGAGATGAAGGAGCGCCTGGTCCACATGGCCGGGCCCCGCGCCCAGGGCGTGCTCGTGTGCACCTTCCACGCCTTCGGCGCGGAGATGCTCCGCGAGGACATCCACCGGCTGGGGTGGCCCAGGAAGTTCGCCATCGCGGACATGGGCGACCAGCTGGCCATCATCCGCCGCGCCATGCGCGAGCACCGCATCGACGACCGCGCCTTCGACGCGCGCAAGGTGCTGGGGCTCATCTCCAAGGCGAAGAACTCCGGCCAGGCGCCCGAGCCCAAGCCCGAGGGCATCGGCGACGACTACGACCTCATCACCCACATGGTCTACCCGGACTACCAGCTGGCGCTGAAGGCGCAGGGCTCGGTGGACTTCGACGACCTGCTCATCCTCCCCACGCGCCTCTTGCGTGAGCACTCGGACCTGTACCTCAAGTACACGCACCGCTTCCGCTACCTGCTGGTGGACGAGTTCCAGGACACCAACCTGGCCCAACTGGAGCTGCTCAAGCTGATGGCGGGGCAGTCCAAGAACGTGTGCGCGGTGGGGGACGACGACCAGTGCATCTACTCGTGGCGCGGCGCGGAGGTGCGCAACATCCTCCACTTCGACCACTTCTTCCCGGGCGGGAAGGAGGTGCGCCTGGAGCAGAACTACCGCTCCGTGCAGATGGTGCTGGACGCGGCCAACGCCGTCATCGCCAAGAACCCCGAGCGCAAGGCCAAGCAGATGTGGACCGACCGCAAGGGGGGCCCCAAGGTGAAGGTGGTGGCGTGCCCCAATGACGAGGAGGAGGCCCGCTTCGTCGCGCACGAAATCCAGAAGCACATCTCGCTGGGCGTGCCCGCGGACGACATCGCGGTGCTCTACCGGACCAACGGCCAGTCGCACCCCATCGAGGAGATGCTGCGCGAGAAGAACATCGCCTACGAGGTGGTGGGCGGCAGCGAGTTCTTCGACCGGCGCGAGGTGAAGGACGTCATCGCGTACTTCAAGGTCATCGTGAACCGGCTGGATGAAATCTCGCTCATGCGCATCATCAACGTCCCGTCGCGCGGCATCGGCGACGTGACGGTGGAGCGGCTGCACGCGCACTCGCGCGCGGAGGGCGTCACGCTGTGGACGGTGATGCGCAAGGCGTCCGAGTACGACGATTTGCCCCCGGGCGCGGGCGCCAAGGTGCATGAGTTCGTGGACCTCATCGAGCGCTACCGCGCGGCGTACGAGCACGGGCAGCTGGCCGTGGCCACGCGCAAGCTCCTGGAGGAGATCGGCTTCCGGGACGCCACGCGCGCGCACGCCACCAGCGCCACCAGCGCGGACAAGAAGCTCAAGGGCGTGGACGGCGTCATCGACTCCCTGGAGCGCTTCGAGAAGCGCGAGGGCCCCAAGGCCAGCCTGCTCACCTACCTGAACCGGCTGAGCCTGGACAACAAGCAGGAGGACGAGGAGGACGTCCCGGGCAGCAACCGCCGCGTCACCCTGATGACCATCCACTCCTCCAAGGGCCTGGAGTACCGGCTCGTCTTCTTCATCGGCATGGAGGAGGACCTGATGCCCCACGGCGGCATGCAGGGCGAGGCCCAGAACCTCGAGGAGGAGCGCCGGCTCTGCTACGTGGGCATCACCCGCGCCAAGGAGCTGCTCTACCTCACCCGCGCCGTCACCCGCGTGAAGCGCGGCAAGGAAGTGCCCCGGACCCCCTCCCGCTTCCTGGAGGACCTGCCCGAGGACGTCATCGAGCACGTGACGCCTGATGCGCCGCGTCAGGGGCCGCCGACGGCGGAGGAGAAGAACTTCTTCGCCAACCTCAAGGAGCGCTTCAAGAAGCCCCAGCCGGGGACTCCAGGGGCTGTCTCTTTATACACATCTGACGCTGCCGACGAAGCTAGA
>NZ_SRLW01000037.1:0-45246 GCF_006518215.1 Myxococcus sp. AB025B | reverse complement strand
GGGCGGGGTCATGGCGTGCTCGCCCCGCCGTTGTGGCACAGCCCCCGCGCCTGGGGAACCGACAACGCGCGGGCGTCAGCCCGCGCTCACTCCAGGTCCTCGCGACGCCGCAGGTCCCCCGTGGGAGGCGGCGGCGCCAGGCTGGCCGCCTCCCCTCCGCCGCGCATCCTGTCCAGCACCTGACGCGCCCGGTCCGGCTTCACCTCGCCCTCCTGCACGAGCAGCGCGGCGATGGCCTCCACCCACTCGGGCGGCGCGCCCACGCTCGAGGCCACGGTGCGCGCATGCACCGCCATGTGGCCCCGCTGCACGCCCGCCGCGCCCAGCTCGCGCAGCGCCGCCAGGTTCTGCGCCAGCCCCACCGAGACGAAGATGCACGCCAGCTCCCGCGCATTGGGCCGCCCCAGCAGGGTGAGCGCCGACTGGACGCCGGGGTGCGACTGGAGGGTGCCGCCCACGGTGCCCAGCGCCAGCGGCAGCTGGAGCTCGCCCACCAGGTTGCCGGCCTCCCTGCGCCACACCGACAGCGGACCGTAGCGCCCCCGGAGGGCCGCGAACGCGTGCGCGCCCGCCTCGATGGCGCGCCAGTCCTGCCCCGTGGCGAGCGCGAGCGCGTCGATGCCGTTCATGATGCCCTTGTTGTGCGCGGCCGCCCGGTACGGGTCCGCCTGGGCGAAGCGGCTGGCCTGGACCACGCCCTCCGCCACCTCGGTGCCGGACAACCCGAAGTCCCCCAGCGTCCGCTCGGGGATGGAACAGCGCGCGCGCGCCAGGCACTGCGCCGACAGGTGCGTCAGGGCGCGCACGTAGACCTTGCCCCCGGTGAGCTGCTCGATGCGCGGCGCGAGCGTCTCCATCATCGAGTCCACCACGACCGCGCCCTGCGCCTCCCGCGTGTCGACATGCACGTGCACCACGAGCAGCGGCTCCATCCCGGGCTCCGGCGAGGGCAACAGCCGCACCTCCACCTCCCGCGCCCCTGCGCCTTCCTCCGCCAGCTGGGGATGCAGGCTGTTGGCCAGCGCGAGCAGCTCCGTGCGCGCCTCCAGGACGCGCGCCATGGCGAAGCTGGGCGGCCCGAAGCGGGTGACCTGGATCTGACCGAGCATCAGCGACGGGTCCGCCTCCGCGAGGAACCCACCCGCCTCTCCCACCAGCTTCGTCGCGAAGGAGGCGGCCGTGATGACCGACGGCTCCTCCACCACCATGGGCACCGCGTAGGCGCGCCCGTTGACCTTCAGGTGGAGCCCCAGGCCCAGGGGCAGGCTGAACAGCCCCACCGCGCTCTCCACCGCCGACAAGGTCGTCTGCATCCGGGGGCCCTGCTCCCCGGTGAGCCCGCTCAACGCCTCCGCGTCCAACCCCAGCTCCACCCCCACCCGCTCGCGACGCTCCTCCAGCGACAACCGCTGGAAGCCCGCGAACACGGACTGGGTGGACCTGTCACCACGAACGCCCTGCGTATCCAGAAACTCATCCGTCATCAATCACCTCACACCATGACAATCCCTCTCAAATGAGCCACACGCAACCCACGAGCAATATGACACATCACCGCCCCGCGGGAACCATTGTCGCACCGCGGACATCCGCGCCCCGACGAGGTTCGTCAGCCCACAGAGACATTGAACCCAGGCACAAGGAACCCCGCCCCCGAGCAATGGACCGGGTCTCATGGACGATTCCTTGCATCCGGCATCTGCAACCGCACCGCATTTATCCCGGGGCCCCATCCTCCCCGCCCGCACTCCGGCCCGCATGCAATCCGTCTGTCTTTCACAAAGCCTTGCAGCCCGCGCTGACTCCGCGCCGTGAAACACGTGCGGGCTGTCTTGCGCATGCGGGCGACGGCCGGTAGGAAGACCTCCGGCCCCACCGGACCTGCCTTGAGTAATGGGGTCGGGCCGGCGGACGAAGGACCCCTCGGTCCCAGACCATTGTCACATTCTCGTCAGGACGCCCCGGCCCGCATTCCTGGCGGCTCGCCCGCCCTGGCGTCCGCCCGCATCACACAATCGTTGCAAACGCGTCACGTGCCTGGAAATCGGGCCACGCAGACTCCGGGCGCCATGGCCCACGTCCTCATCGTCGACGACGAACCCGATCTCGCCCAGCTCATCGACTTCAACCTGCGCGACTCCGGCTTCTCCACCCAGCTCGCAGGCACGGGCGAGGCCGCCCTCGTCGCGGCCCGGGAGAAGCCCCCCGAGCTGGTGCTGCTGGACCTGATGCTGCCCGACATGTCCGGAATCGATGTCTGCCGGCAGCTGCGCGCCCAGTCCCCGTCGCGCGAAGTCCTCATCGTCATGCTCACCGCCAAGGGCGAGGAGGCGGACCGCATCCGCGGCTTCGAGGTCGGCGCGGACGACTACGTCGTCAAGCCCTTCAGCGTCCGGGAGCTGGTCCTGCGCCTCAAGGCCATCCTGCGCCGGGGCGGCACGCCGCAGACCAGCGCGCAGGCGGCCCCCCTGGCCCTGGGCGCGCTCAAGCTGGACCTGTCCGCCCACCGCTTCTACGTGGAGGACAAGGAGGTCCCCCTCACCGCGCTGGAGTTCCGGCTGCTCGGCCACCTCATGACGCGCACGGGCCGGGTCCAGACGCGCGAGCAGCTCCTCGAGGAGGTGTGGGGCCTGTCCTCGTCCCTGGAGACGCGCACCATCGACACCCACGTCATGCGCCTGCGCGACAAGCTGGGCCCGGCGCGCACCCTGCTGGAGACGGTGCGCGGGGTGGGCTACCGCATCGTCGACCCGGCCCACTGACTTCGTGACACGGATGTCACACAAGGGACCCGAAACAGCCACGGACGTTACCTAGAAGCCAGTTTCGTGACCCTTCCGAAACCCTCCTCGATGCGTCTCGTCACCACCTTCCTCACCCTCTGCGTGGCGTCCGGCCCGGCCCTGGCCCAGCAGCCCGCGTCACCGCCGGCCGAGGCGTCCGCCCCCCAGGCGCCCTCCGCCGACGCCCAGGCGCCCGCCGAGCCGCCCCCCGCCGACAGCGCGCCGGCGGACGCGGACCTGGACGAGCGGATGACCAACGCCGAGGGGAAGGTGGCCGCGCTGGAGGAGCAGAACGCGGAGACGAAGGTGGACCTGTCCGCGCTCAAGAAGCTGAAGATTTCGGGGTACGTCCAGGGGCGCTACCAGTACCAGCAGAGCCTGGATGACAGCGGCTCGGGCGGCTTCAGCCGCTTCACCGTGCGCCGCGGCCGCCTCAAGACGACGTACACCACGGACTGGTCCCAGCTGATGTTGCAGTTCGACGGCGTGCCCACCACGGGCGTCACCGTGCGCGACGCGGAGGCCACCCTCTACATCCCGGGCACCCACCAGCAGCTGGGCCTGACGCTGGGCCAGATGAAGTGGCCCTTCGGCTACGAGGCCGTGCAGTCCTCCAGCGACCGCGAGATTCCCGAGCGCACCCGCGTGGTGCGCGCCTTCCTGCCCGACGAGCGGGACCGCGGCGTGAAGTTCGCCGGCAACTTCCTGGACGGGAAGCTCCACTTCAGCGGCGGCGTGTTCGACGGCGACGGCATCTTCAACCAGGGCTACGTCGGCTCCGACAACGACAAGGAGAAGGACGCCATCGGCCGCGCGGGCTTCGACCTGGGCTGGGTGTCCGGCGGCATCTCCGGCTGGTACGGCCACACCATCACCAAGGGCCCCACGGACACCTACCGCAAGGCGTACACGCGGGATCGTCTGGCACTGGACGCCCAGCTCTACCTGGACGTGCTGCCCTTCGGGGCCACGGCCCTCAAGGGCGAGTACATCACCGGGCGCTCGTACTGGAAGAGCTCTGGCGACGTGAAGATTGAACAGCCGGGTGTGCCCGCCAGCGGCTGGTACGGGCTCATCGTCCAGAACATCGGCCTGACGGACGCGGTGGCTGTCCGCTACGACTTCTTCGACCCGGAGAACGGCCGGAAGAACACGGTGACGGACGGACGCCCGGCCAGCACCAACTCGGTGGGCACCCTGGCCGTCGCCGTCCTCCACTACTTCGGCGAGCACTTCAAGGTCACCGCCGCCTACGAGATGCCCGTGACGTCCGCGCCCGGCGCCCCGAAGGACCCGCACGACAACCTCTTCACGCTTCAGATGCAGGCCCGCTACTAGGCCCTACCTTCCCACCGACCCACAACGCTTCGTCAAGGAGCTGACCACCATGAAGACTTTCATTGGCTCACTCATCGCGGGCCTGCTGCTCGCCCTCCCGCTCTCCGCCCATGCGGGCAACGTCACCGTGAAGGGCTCTGACACCATGGTCATCCTCGGGCAGCGATGGGCCGAGGAGTTCATGAAGAAGACGCCCGCCACCAAGGTGCAAGTGACGGGCGGAGGCTCCGGCGTGGGCCTGGCCGCGCTGCAGAACGGCACCACCGAAATCGCCATGTCCAGCCGCGAAATCAAGGACGCGGAGAAGCAGAAGCTGCGCGCGCGCTACAACACCACGGGCCAGGAGATTTCCGTCGCCAAGGACGGCGTCACCTTCTACGTCAACGAGGGCAACCCCGTGACGGCCCTCACCGTGGAGCAGCTGCGCGGCATCTACGTGGGGGATGTCACCAACTGGAAGCAGGTGGGCGGCCCCGACGCGCCCATCATCATCTACTCGCGCGAGAACTCCTCGGGCACCTACGTCTTCGTCAAGGACCACGTCCTGGACGGCGAGGACTACGCCGCCTCCGCCCAGACGCTGCCGGGCACCGCCGCCGTGGTGAACGCCGTCTCCAAGGAGAAGAACAGCATCGGCTACGGCGGCTCCGCCTACGCCAAGGGCATCAAGGAGCTGAAGATCAAGAAGGGCAACGAGGAGATCTCCCCCTCGGCCGAGAACATCAAGACGGGCAAGTACCCGCTGTCGCGCGACCTCTACTTCTACCTGCGCAACAAGCCCGCCGGGGAGGCCAAGGCGTTCATCGACTTCGCGCTGTCCCCGGAAGGCCAGGCCGTCGTCACGAAGGTCGGCTACTTCCCGGTGAAGTGACGCCGGGCCGTCACACGAATGTCACGCGAGGCTGGAGGCCACATGGATAGACAGGCCGTCATGGAGCAGGGTCTCACTCAGCCTCTGGTCGCGCCCTCGCTGTCCCCGGCCGCGCGGCGGCGGCAGCTCAAGGAGAAGGCCATCGCGGGGTTCATCACCCTGATGGCCTTCACCGGCATCGCGGCGCTCATCCTCATCATCATCTTCGTGGCCAAGGAGGCCCTCGCCCTCTTCACCGAGGCCGAGGCCCGACACGAGGCCAGCCTGTCGAAGATGTTCCTGCCGCAGGAGGTCCCCCCCGGCCGCCCGCCCTTCCGCTGGCAGCCGGTGTCGAAGATTCCCAAGGTCAGCATGATTCCCCTGTTCGTCGGCACGCTGAAGACGACGGTGGTCTCCATGCTCGTCGCGGTGCCGCTGGGCGTGTTCGGCGCGCTGTTCGCCGCGGAGTTCGCGCCCCGCCGCCTGCGCGAGCTGCTCAAGCCCGTCATCGAGCTGCTCGCGGGCATCCCCTCCGTCGTGCTCGGCTTCTTCGCGCTGATGGTGATGTCCACCGTCGTCAAGGACGTCTTCGCCTTCGACCGGCCGCTCAACGCCATGGTGGCGGGCCTGGGCCTGGCGCTCGCCATCGTCCCGGTCATCTTCACCGTGTCCGAGGACGCGCTCACCGCGGTGCCGCGCAGCTACCGCGAGGCGTCGCTCGCGCTCGGGGCCACCCCCTGGGAGACGGCCTGGAAGGTGGTGCTCCCCGCAGCGGCCCCCGGCATCCTCGCCGCGTGCGTGCTGGGCTTCGGCCGCGCCATCGGTGAGACGATGATCGTCCTCATGGCCTCCGGCAACGCGGACGTCATCTCCTGGAGCCTGGGGGACTCGGCACGCTCGCTGTCTGCCACCATCGCCGCGGAGATGGGCGAGGTGGTGGTGGGCAGCCCGCACTACTCGCTGCTGTTCTTCATCGGCGTGCAGCTCTTCCTGTTCACCTTCGTCCTCAACCTGCTCGCGTCCACGTGGACCCGGCGGGTGGTGAGGAAGCTCACCGGAGGTGCGGCGTGACGCCCGGCACCCGCCGCGCCGTGGGCCTCGCGCTCACGTCCCTCACGGGCCTCGCCGCGTTCGTCATCGTCGCGGTGCTGGCCATCATCCTCTTCAACGTGGTGGAGAACGGCGCCGGGGGGGTCACCTGGACCTTCCTCACCCAGCCGCCCACGGACGGGATGATGGCGGGCGGCATCTTCCCCGCCATCTTCGGCACCGCCGCGCTCACCCTCCTGATGACGCTCGCGGTGATGCCGGTGGGCGTGCTCACCGCGGTGTACCTGCACGAGTACGCACCCCCCAATTCCCTCTTCGCCCGCCTCGTCCGCGTGGCGGTGGTGAACCTGGCGGGCGTGCCCTCCATCGTGTTCGGCCTGTTCGGCCTGGGCTTCTTCATCCTCTTCGTGGGCCAGGGAATGGACCGGGCGCTCGGCCACGAGGAGATGTACTGGGCCCAGCCCGGCATCCTCTGGGCGTCGCTGACGCTCGCGGTGCTCACGCTGCCGGTGGTCATCGTCTCCACCGAGGAGGCGCTGCGCGCGGTGCCCATGGACCACCGCACCGCGAGCCTCGCCCTGGGCGCCACCCAGTCCCAGACGCTGGCGCGGGTGGTGCTGCCGGGCGCGCTGCCGGGCATCCTCACCGGCGCGGTGCTGGCCATCTCCCGCGGCGCGGGCGAGGTGGCGCCCATCCTCTTCACGGGCGCGGCCTACTTCCTGCCGGACCTGCCCTCGCACCTCAACTCGCAGTTCATGCACCTGGGCTACCACACGTACGTGATGGCCACGCAGTCGCCGGACGTGGAGGCCACCCGTCCCCTGCTCTACGCGACGGTGCTGGTGCTGCTGCTGCTCACGTTCGCCCTCAACCTGGTCGCGGTCATCATCCGGACCCGCACGCGCCGCAAGGCCGCGGGCGCCCACTGACGGTACACGCCCTCCATGTCCCTCACGCCCAACGCTCCCCGCCCGAAGATGGAGGCCCGCGAGCTGACGCTCCGGTACGGCGCCAAGGAGGCCATCAAGAAGGTCTCCCTGGCCATCCAGGACCGGCGCGTCACCGCCCTCATCGGCCCGTCCGGCTGCGGCAAGTCCACCTTCCTGCGCTCGCTCAACCGGATGAATGACCTGATTCCGGGCGCCAACCACACCGGCACCATCCTGCTGGACGACACGGACATCCATGACCGGAGCGTGGACGTGGTGGACCTGCGCCGCCGCGTGGGCATGGTCTTCCAGAAGTCCAACCCGTTCCCCAAGAGCATCTTCGAGAACGTCGCCTACGGCCTGCGCGTGGGAGGGATGAAGGACAAGTCGGCCCTGGCCCAGCGCGTGGAGAAGTCCCTGCGCGGCGCGGCCCTGTGGGACGAGGTGAAGGACCGGCTGCACGAGAGCGCCCTGGGCCTGTCCGGCGGCCAGCAGCAGCGGCTGTGCATCGCCCGCGCGATGGCGGTGGAGCCGCAGGTGCTGCTGATGGACGAGCCGGCGAGCGCGCTGGACCCCATCGCCACGGCGAAGATAGAGGAGCTCATCCACGAGCTGAAGGCGACGTACACCATCGCCATCGTCACCCACAACATGCAGCAGGCCGCCCGCGTGAGCGACAGGACTGCTTTCTTCTACATGGGTGAGCTGGTGGAGTGCGGGCCCACCGAGCAGATCTTCACCAACCCGCGCGAGAAGCGCACCGAGGACTACGTCACCGGGAAGTTCGGGTGAGCGCAGAGAAGGGATTGTCGCAGATGCCGTTGACCCACACGGACAAGGCGTTCGAGCAGGACCTGAGGGACTTGCGCGAGAAGCTCCTCGCGATGGGGGCCAAGGTGGAGGGCCTCATCGTCCAGAGCATGCGCGCCCTCACGGACCGCGACAGCGCCCTGGCGGAGAAGGTCGTCGCGGCCGACAAGGACGTCAACCGGCTGGAGGTGGAGATCGACGAGCTGTGCCGGCGCATCCTCGCGCTGCGCCAGCCGGCCGCCAGTGACCTGCGCCTCATCACCACGGCCCTGAAGATCGTCACGGACCTGGAGCGCATCGGAGACCTGGCCGTCAACATCGCCGAGCGCTCCATGGACCTGAACCAGGTGCCGCCGCTGGCGCCCTACGTGGACACGCCCCGGCTGGCGGAGCTGGCCCAGCAGCAGGTGAAGCGCTCCCTGGATGCCTTCGTGTCCAACGACGTGGCGAAGGCGGAGGAGGTGCTCCAGGGGGATGACCTGCTGGATGCGCTGTTCCTCAAGATCTTCAACGAGCTGCTGGCGTACATGATGGAGGACTCGCGCAACATCCGGCGGGCCACCGCGCTGATGTTCATCGCCAAGCACCTGGAGCGCATCGGCGACCACGCGCTGAACGTGGCGGAGATGGTCGTCTACATGGTGCGGGGCAAGGACATCCGCCATCCGCGCAGCCGCAACCTGGGCGACTAGCGCAGACGGCTTCACCGCGCCGTCACGTGGAATTGCCCGGGGCGCCCCGGGCGCTCCCCACTCCTGACGCGCGAGCCCCCTAGCGTGGCAACCGGTCGCGCGATGCCCGCGCGCCAGTCCCCGGGGACCGCCCGCGCATGTCGCTCGCCTCCGCCCTCCTGCTGTTCGCCGCCTCATTCGGCCTCACCGCGCTCGCCGTCCAGTACGTGCTGGTGCTCCGCCACCGCCGGGAGGCCCCCCGGGCCCTCCCCACGGGCGCCCCGTGGCCCGCCATCTCCATCCTCAAGCCCCTGTGCGGCGCGGACGACGACCTGGAGACCAACCTCAAGCACTTCGCCCACCTGGACTACCCCGGCGCCTACGAGGTCGTCCTGGGCGTCAAGGACACGCGCGACGCGGCGTACCCCGTGGCGTGCGAGGCGGTGCGCCGCTGGCCCGGCGTCATGCGCCTGGCGCTGCAGGAGGGCGCCCCGGGCCTCAATCCGAAGGTGAACCAGCTCATCACCCTGGCGGACCGGGCCCGGTACGACCTCTTCGTCATCAGCGACAGCAACACGCGGGTGGCGCCCGGCTACCTGGAGGAGATCGCCGCGGGCTTCGCGGACCCGACGGTGGGCTGCGTGACGCACCCCGTCTCGGGCATCGGCGAGAAGAGCCTGGGTTCGCTGCTGGACAACCTCTACCTGACGTCCAGCGCGGCGGCGGGGATGATTGGCGCCAAGCGGCTCGCGGACCAGGACATCGTCGTGGGCAAGTCCATGGCGCTCAAGCGCGCGGACGTCGACGCGCTGGGCGGCTTCTACTCGGTGCGCGACGTGCTCGCGGAGGACTTCGTCATCGGCCAGTGGGTGACGCGCAAGCTGGGACGCCGCGTCGTGGTGGCGCGCGCGCCCGTCTACAACGTGTCGCTGGGCAAGAGCGTGCGCGCCTTCTTCCAGCGCTACCTGCGCTGGAGCGTCATCCACCGGACGGCCGTGACGCCGTCCACGTATGTCGCGCAGTCGCTGCTCAACCCCGCGCCGCTGGCCGTAGCGGGCGCGCTGGTGAGCCCCTGCCTGGAGTCGGTGACGCTGGCCACGCTCGTCGTGCTCGGCAAGGTCCTGGTGGACCTGGGCGCGTTTCGCGCGCTGCGTCCCCAGCCGGTGTCCTGGCGCGCCGCGCCGGCGGTGCTGCTCAAGGACGCGCTGCTGTTCGCCGCGTGGTGGCACGGCGTGTTCTGCCGCACGGTGGACTGGCGCGGGACGCGGCTTCGCGTGGGCCCGGGCACCCGCCTCTTGCCGCCGCGCGCGCGCGTGTCCACGGCGAACGCGGCGCTGGCCCCTCGGGACGAGTGGGTCGCCGGCTGATGCACAGGTGTTTCATCACGCTCGCGACGGATTCACGTGGCGGACGTGAAGCCGACGCGGTCGATGCCTACGTTGCTGTGCATGCCCCCAAGGACGTTGGCGCACCTTTCGGATCTGCACCTGGACCTGAGCCCGGCCAGTGACGCCCAGGCCCGCGCGCTCGTCGCGGCGCTCCAGGCGAACCGCGCGGACCACGTGGTGGTGACCGGTGACTTGACGCACCAGGGCTCGCACGAGGAGTACCGTCGCTTCCTCGACATCTTCTCGCCGCTGTTGGACACCGGACGGCTCACGCTCATCCCCGGCAACCATGACCGCCCGGGCGAGGACGTGGGCGGCGGCTGGATGGACGGCCTGAAGGTCCGCACCGTGGAGCGCCCCGGGCTGTATCTGGTGTGCGTGGACTCCACCGGCGAGCACAACCGCAACTACTTCGCGAGCCACGGCGAGCTGTCGCTCGAGACGGTGGAGCAGGTGGAGAAGGCGCTCGGCCGCGCCCCCGAGGACGCGCTGGTGGCGGTGCTGGTGCACCACCACGTGCTGCCCCTGCCCGAGGAGAGCTTCCCGGAGCGGCTCGCCACGCGCATGGGCTGGCCCCACGCGTCCGAGCTGTCCCTGGGCGCGGAGCTGGTGGCGCGCATCCAGGGCAGGTGCGACCTGGTCCTCCACGGCCACCGCCACCACCCCAACGAGACGGTGGTGGACACGGCCCACGGCCGCCCCTTGCGCGTCTTCAACGCGGGCAGCTCCACCGACCTGGGGCGCTTCCGACTGCTCCAGCACTCGGAGGGCCGCCTGCTGAGCGAGCCGGTGTGGTGCCACTCCACCCAGCCGGAGCGTCCGCGCACGGCCAGCCACAACGTGCGCCCCGCGCTGCAGTACCTGGTCACCCAGCTGGGAATGGCCCTCTTCTGATGTCCGCCCGCCCGCTCCGCGAGCGGAAGCCATTCCACCGGGGGAAGCGAATGGCCCGGGGGCGCGGTGGGGTTCTTCCCATGTTGGGGAGGATGCTTGGCGCGACTGGACACCGATGACGGCTCGAGAAGAGTGCTGGTGGTCGACGACGACGCGGACTGGCGGGAGTTCCTGCGGCTCAGCCTGGAGGAGCTGGGGTATGACACGATGGAGGCGGCCGACGGCCAGGAGGCCCTGGACAGCCTCCGGCGCGGTGAGCGCTTCGAGGTCATGCTGCTGGACCTGAACATGCCGGGCATGAGCGGCCTGGAGGTCGTGGAGCGGCTCGAGCGGCTGCCACGAGGACCCCACCCCCGGGTGGTGTTCCTGACCTCGGCGGCGGCCCAGGACGTGGGCATGGCCCTCTTGGCCGGGCCCCACTACTACCTGCCCAAGGGCGCCAGCCGGGATCAACTGTCTCTCCTCTTGCAGTCACTTGGTGGGTGAGCCGCCGGCCAACCGGGGATACGGTAGAGGGCTCCTGAGAGGAGGGCCGTCATCGCATCGGAGCTGCTCATCATCTTATTGCTCGTCCTGGCCAATGGCGTGTTCGCCGGGGCCGAGCTCGCCATCATTTCCATCCGAAGGACGCGGCTGAAGGAGCTGATGGAGCAAGGCAGTGGCTCCGCCAAGGCGGTGGAGGCCCTGCGGGCCAACCCCGAGCGGTTCCTCGCCACGGTGCAGATCGGCATCACCGTCATCGGCGCGACGGCGGCGGCCTTCGGTGGCGCGAGCATCGCCAACCGCCTGGCCCCGGTGCTGATGGAGCTGGGCCTGCCGGAGACGACGGCGGACGAGGTGGCGCTGGCCGCGGTGGTCGTCTTCGTGTCGTTCCTGTCGCTGGTGCTCGGGGAGCTGGTGCCCAAGTCGCTGGCGCTGCGCGCGTCCGAGCGCTACGGGATGCTCATCGGCCGGCCCCTGCTGGGCCTGTCGTGGGTGATGCGGCCGGTGGTGTGGTTCCTCACGGCCAGCTCCAACGTGGTGCTGCGGCTGTTCGGCGACAAGACGAACTTCACCGAGAGCCGGCTGTCCGCGGAGGAGCTCCAGGCGCTGGTGGAGGAGGCCGCGAAGCAGGGCTCGTTGGACCCGAAGGCGGGCGAAATCGCCGCGCGCGCGTTCGAGATGGGCGAGCTGACGGTGGGCGAGCTGATGGTGACGCGCGAGCAGATCGTCGCGCTGCGTCGCCACGCGAGCGCGGACGAGATTCGCCAGATGCTGCTGGAGCGCGGGCACTCGCGGATGCCGGTGTTCGAGGGTTCACTGGACAACATCGTCGGCTACGTCATCGCCAAGGACCTGCTCGCCGTGGCGTGGGAGGGGAACCTCATCGTCCTGGAGGACGTGCTCAGGCCGGCCTTCTTCCTGGTGGAGACGATGCGGGCCATTGACGCGCTGAAGGAGCTGCAGCGCCGTCGCATGCAGCTGGCCATCATCGTGGACGAGCGCGGCGGCGTGGTGGGCCTGGTGACGGTGGAGGACCTGGTCGAGGAGATGGTGGGCGACATCCTCAGCGAGTCGGAGACGCCCGAGGAGCTGGTGCGGCGCGAGAGCCCCGTGGCGGCGGTGGTGCAGGGCAGCGCGGCCATCCGCGACATCAACCGCGAGCTGGGGCTGGAGCTGGCCGAGGACGGCGACTACTCCACGGTGGCGGGGCTGAGCATCGCGCTGGCGGGCGGCGCCATCCCCGAGCCCGGCACCAAGCTGAAGACCAAGGACGGCCTGGAGCTGGAGGTGGTGGAGGCCTCGCCCCGGCGCGTGCGCGCGGTGCGCATCTTCCTGCCGCCGCCCCAGCCGGAAGAAGGCGACGGCGCCTGAGTCCCGTGCTCACCCCGCGTCCATCAACCCCAGGGTGAGCGCCTTCACCACCGCCTGGACCTTGTTGGTGGCGTTGAGCTTGAGCAGGGCGTTGCCGATGTGGAAGTTCACGGTGCGCTCGGAGATGTCCAGGATGGTGCTGATGTCCGCGGACGTCTTGCCCTCCCCCGTCCAGAGCAGCACCTCGCGCTCGCGCGGCGTCAGCGCGGTGTCCACGTCCGGCGCGAGCCGGGGCACGAGGAGGCCCATCATCCGCGCGTGGAGCTGGTGGGCGGTCACCAGCATCGGCTGACGCAGCGCCGCGAGCGTGGCGTCGGAGAGCGGCTCGGGTGACGCGCGGGCGAAGGTGAGCAGGCCGAAGACGCCGTGCGCCGCCCAGCACGACTGGGCCACCGCGGAGGCCAGCCCGAAGGCACGGGCATCCTCGAGGAGCTGGGGGGCCTGGGCGAAGAGTTCGTCGAGCTCGGTGCTGCTCACGCCCAGGCGGACCACCGGGTCGATGCGCAGGTAGTCGTGCTTCCGGTAGTGCGCCATCCCGTGCGAAGGGTTCCCCTGAGTCAAAGCCAGACACTCCGGATGGGAGGCCTGTCAGGACTGACAGGATGAGGCCCATCAGCGATGGCCGCGCCCCTGCCCTCGCGCCGGACGACGCCTGAGCCTCGGCGGCGAATCCCAGACACCCAGGGCGGGCGCCCGCGCTTTCTCGCCGTTTCAGACACCGTGGTGCACGGAGAGTCCTGGGGGACACGGAATCTGGGCTTTACTGACTGGGACTCGGCTACAGGATTATCCTCGGTTGGGTGGAAACCACCCCTCGGTGAGTCATTGCGTGAATGATTTGACCCAGTTCAATACACCCACGCAATTGACCTAACGTGGGCATGCCTCATTGCGAGGCCATTGACCGGAGCCAGACATGACACGTGTATATGGATTCCCCGCGCTCGCGGCGCTGTTTCTCTTGGGCGGCTGCGATGGCAGCTCTTCCGAAGTGGGCGCGCCATCTTCCTTGCAGACACAGGAGGCGGCGGTAGGTGAGCTGGACCTGGCGGTGGTGGACCTGGTGGCGTCCTGCCAGGCCACGGCGCTGACGCTGTCCGCGACGGTGCACAACCTGAGCGCCACTGGCATCGCCGGCTCGACGACGGCCATCTACGCGGGCGAGCCGGGCGCGGGCGGCACGCGCCTGGGCATCGTCAGCGTTCCCTTCCTGGTGGGGGGCGAGCGCTTCCCCTTCCAGCTCTCCTTCACGGTGCCGGAGGGGACGCAGCGCGTGGTGGTGGTCGCTGACGACGACGGCGTCTTCGACGAGGGGGACGAGGCGAACAACCGCGCCGCGTTCGACTTCGCCATTCCGTGTGCGACCAATCAGCTGCCGGTGGCGAGCTGCCAGGATGTCACCGTCCAGGCGGACGCGACGTGCCGGGGGCAGGCCTCCGTGGACCACGGCTCGTTCGACCCGGATGGCTTCCCGGGGCCGCTCAGCGTGAGCCAGACCCCCGCGGCCCCGTTCCCCCTGGGGACGACGCCTGTCCGTCTGGACGTGACGGATGGCGCCAGCACGAGCACCTGCTCCGCGACGGTGAGCGTGGTGGACGTCACCGCGCCCACGCCGGGCGCGAGCCGGGGCATCACCCTGACGCCGTCGGCGGGCTCCGACTACGTGCTGGTGTCGCTGGATGACTGCGCTCTGCCGGCCACGGACAACTGTGGCGGCACGCTGCCCCTGGCGCAGGCGGGCACGCTGCTGCGCGTCACCTCCGACGAGCAGAACGACGCGCTGTCATTGCTGCGGCTCTTGGCCTGTGACGACATCAAGCTGAGCGCGGATGGCAAGTCCGCGTTGGTGCGCGCGGAGGCGGCGCTCTTGGGCAATGGCCGCGTCTACACGTTCGTGTATGGCGTGTCGGACAACACGGGCAACCAGTCCGTGGGCTCCTGTCAGGTCCGCGTTCCCGCGCTGCTGGGAAACCCCGCCGTCGACTCGGGGGCCCGGTATTGCCAGGGCGAGGGCTGCCCCTCGGGGACGACGTACCCCGGGCTGCTCTGCTCGCTGCTGTAGTGGCTTGAGGTCTCGGCACTCCGCCCGGGGCTGTCCCGGGCGGGGTGCCGCGGCCCGATGACTCCGCAATCCCAGATTCCTGGGATGGGCCTGCCCATCCCTCGTCGAATACCGTTGCATCCTCCCCAAGGAGGCAACCATGTCGACGAAGTATTTCATTGGAGCGGCACTGGGTCTGCTGGCGGCCATGGCCATGGGCTGTGGAGCGCCGTCTGCTGAAGATGTCGTCACGACGGAAGGCATCCAGGAGTCTTCGCAGGAGCTCTCGACCTGCACGGCCACCTGCGCCTCTGGCTCGGTGAGCTGTCCGGGGGGCACGACCCTCTGCTCCGCCCAGGACAACCACGGGGTGACATGCAACGGGACGTTCATCGCGTGCCCCACGACGCCGCCGGCGTGCGCGGGGCTCTTGAGTTGCGAGGAGCTCAGGGGAAGCGCCTGCCTGTTCCCCAACGAGGAGCCGTGCTGCTTTGCCTCGGGCCAGCGAGGCGAGTGCAGTTGTTCCTTTGGGGGAATCTGGCGCTGCAACGGCATCTAGTTCGCCCTGAAGGCCGGGGCGTCGCCGGGGGGCTACGGCCGTGGAGGTGGCGGGAGCTCATCCGGGTGGATGATGGAGGGGCTCCGTCGAACGTAGGCCCGGGCCCAGAGGGAGGCCCCCGCGCCTGCCACCAGCAGGGCGCCCACGAGGCCCAGGACCGCCCATCGGGTCGTCCGCGACATCCGAGTCCTCCAGGAGGAAGTGGCCTCCGTGCCTGCTCGACCCTAGGGCACGGAGGCGGCCGCGGACCCGCCAGGGGTGTCACCTCGGCGGCCTCGGGCAGAATGTGTGCTTGCGTCGGCCAGCAAGTTCGGCTACTTGTGCCCTCGCCGCAGCGGTTCTGCGCGATTAGCTCAGCTGGATAGAGCGTTGGCCTCCGGAGCCAAAGGCCGCAGGTTCGACTCCTGCATCGCGCGCAGGGACAACCGCCCGGTCTTCCTCAGGAAACTGATGGAGACCGGGCGGGAAATCCTGCCCCTCGGCCGCCCTTCCCGAACGGATTCCCGGCGACGTCCCGTCAGCGAAACCCCACGGGGTGGAGCCAGGCGGCCGCCTGGATTCGACGTCCGGGCGACCGTGGCACAAGACGCCACCAGGGCTCACTCCGGGCGCCTCCTCGCAGGCAGGGGCGGACCGATGACTTCACGCGATCTCAAAGCGACTCAGCAGACGTCGCAGCCCGCGCAGTAGAAGGTTCCATCCGACCAGAACACGCAGTATTCGCAACAGTCGACATAGACGATGGATTGCGTCGTATCGGTCGAAGAGAGCTTCGCTTCAGTCCCGTCGGTCATCACCACCGTACCCGACGTCACCGGCATGGAGCCTGAGTCACTGTGAATGACCATCGAGCCATTCTCACCATGCTCGATTCGATATTCCGGGTCGGAGACGCCTCCACATCCCGTTGAAACCGCAGCAAAGAACACGAACGCCGCAACCTGACGGATATTCATTGGCCGTATGCCTTTCCAGTGGGTGCCCATGGGGCAACCACGACTATGAGGCGATTGAGATAGACTGTCCACGGGAGTCAATGACACCCCTGCACACCGTCACAAACGACCCGGTCTGATTAGGGCGCCATTGCTGGTGCAGCCCCTGTCGAGCCTCCATCGCAGCTCGGCCCCAGTTCCACACGCACCCAGGAAGACTCCCCTCCCCACCCGCTCGGCTCGCGCCCGCACGCACACGAGGCATACCCGAACAGCGTTGTTCGCGCCGGGCTGCTGTAATAGTAACAGGTATAAGTCTGCGTACAGAGTGCGAGCGACTCCACCTCCTCCGGCTGAGCACTCTCGGGCGGGATTGTTTCGACAGGCCCCTCACCAGCCCCCAACAACAGCCTCAGCGACATCAAGAGGACACTAGGTAGCGTGGACATGTCACCTCCATGAACGGCGAATGAGACTCCGGCCAGGACCCCAGCCACCGGAGACAACCCCATACTTTTCGCTCTCGCCGTCATCCCCCAGCCCCATTCCTCGCAGGGCCACACCGAGGTTGCCATTGCCCCTCGGAAACCCCGCTCAGAAGCCATGCCGTGCTGCATCAGGGCACATAGACTCGGCCGTCCATGTCGAGCACCGCGACGAAGGGCGCTCCCTTCCTGTGGTTCATCCTGCTGCCCCTCCCCGCCATCCTCCTCGGCGCCGTCATCGCCCGTAGAATCGACGTCCCCTTCAGTGCGCTCGCCATCAACGCAGTGGCCGCGCTCCTGGGCGCCGCCGTGGCCCTCACCGTGGTCCGCCGTCCAAGCACCGCGCTCCTCCGCGCCGCCGTCCCCGTCGCCGTCATCGCCACCTTGCTCACGGCCGCGACCCTGCTGTTCCCCGGGCTCGACGGCATCCGCCGCTGGCTCGCGCTCGGCCCCATCCGCCTCCACGCCTCCAGCGTGCTCGTCCCCTGGGTCCTGCTCGGTATCAGCGCGGCCCTGCGCGGCCACTTCCCCATCGCCGCCGCGCTCGCGGTCGTCCTCTCCGCCATCCACGCCGCGCAACCCGACGCGGGACAGGCCACCGCCTTTGCCCTGGCCGCGAGCCTCCTGCTCGCCCGCGCTCACGCGACGTCGTGGCTCTCACGCGCACTCAGCTGCACCGCGGTCCTCGGCGTCTCCGCCACCGCATGGCTGCGGCCAGACCCGCTCGAGCCCGTCGACCACGTCGAGCGCATCTTCCAGCTGGCCTTCCGGTGGCCCCCCCTCATCGGCATCGTCGCGGGACTCGCATTGGCGCTCCTGCTCGTCCCGGGCCTCGCGGGCATCACCCGCGCCGTCACCGCCAGGCACGACGACGCGCTGCTGTCCCTGTCCGCGAGCTTCGTCCTCTACTTCACGGCGGCCTTCGCCGTGACGGAGCCCGGCCACTTTCCCGTCCCGGTGATGGGCACGGGTGCCGGTCACATCCTCGGCTGGTACAGCGCGTCAGGAATCCTCGCGGCACTCGGGTGGCCTCGAGACACACGGGTCCCCATCGCCGCCCGGACGTAGCCTGGGCCCAACACCCTCACGCTCCACCGCATTCCCTCCCGGAGACCTTCGTTTTTTCGAAGCCTCCCGGGAGCTTTTCCTATTGGCGCGAAACTCCGCGGGCCAGCAGATAGGAGATAGGCCCATGGTGGGCCGGAAGGAGCCGAGGATGCGAATCGAAATCCGAGCCCGACACTTCACCCTCACCGAGACCCTCCGCACCCACGTCGAGCGCCGCGCGCGCTTCGCCATGGGGCGACTGTCCGACCGGGTCCGCGAGGTGACGGTGCGCTTGGAAGACATCAACGGCCCACGCGGAGGCGTGGACAAGGTGGCGAAGGTCACGGTGCGCCTGGAGCACGGCGGACAGCTCGCGTCGGAGGCGATGGACGCGACCTTCCCCGGCGCGGTGGACCGGGCCCTGGAGCGCGCCGGCCACGCGGTGGGCAAGGCCCTGGGACGCTCGCACCGCCAGGACAGCGAGAGCGTGAGGACCGGCCCCTGGGAGGCCGAGGAGCAGCACAGCCCCCTCTGACGTGAAGCGCCGCCGAGGGCCCTTCTCCCCGAAGGGCCCCGGCGATGTCAGGATGGGTCCATGACGCGCGTCGCGCGTCCCTTTCCTGGAGGATTTCCGATGCAGACGGCGGGGCCGGGCGTGCTGGCGCGAGGACGGGCCGCATGGGCCCGCGCGAGGCGGCGCTGGTGGGTGCGCTGGGGCGTGGACCTGGTGCTGCTGGCGCTCGTGTTCACCGCCGTCGCGGCCTGGCAGACCCGACACCTTCCCGGCTCCGGAGCGCCCGCGCCGGACTTCACCGTGCAGACGCTCTCCGGAGAGACGGTGTCGCTCGCCTCGCTGCGAGGCAAACCCGTGGTGCTCGCCTTCTGGGCCCCGTGGTGCGGCGTGTGCGGCGCCGAGTCCTCCAACCTCTCCCAGCTTCGCCGCATCGCCGGAGACTCCGCGCACGTCGTGTCGGTGGCGCTGGCCTATGAAGACGTGGCCGCGGTGCGGCGCTTCGCCCAGGAGCACGCGGTGGACTACCCGGTGCTGCTCGGCGACGACTCGATACAGGAAGCGTGGCGGGTGAGCATGTTCCCCACCGTGTTCTTCCTGTCCGCCGAGGGGCGCATCGAGCGCTCCGTGGTGGGCTACACCACCCTGCTCGGCCTGTCCTGGCGGTGGATGTTGTAGAGTCCGAAGCACCTCTCGGAGCCAACGGATGGGAACGACCAAATCCGCAGATGAGTGAGCCGCGGCGACCCTGTTGCCGCGGCCCTCTGTCCCAAGCTCATCACGTTCCCGTGGAGAGGCAGATGGCCGCCCGCTGTTCCCCTTTTGTGCGGATGCCATCGTGGCTCACTCGAAAACCTTGTCGTGGACGTACTCCGTGCCAGCAGCGCTGTTGCTGATGGCCCCCTTCGACCTCCTGGCCTCGCTGGCCATGGACATCTACCTGCCCGTGGTTCCGGCGATGGTCGGAATCCTCCAGACGTCTGCCTCCATCATCCAGCTCACGCTCAGCCTCTACATGGCGGTGCTCGGGTTGGGACAGGTGGTGTTCGGCCCCTTGTCGGACCGCATCGGTCGGCGTCGGGTGCTGTTGGGTGGCGCGCTGTTGTTCGCGGCCACCTCGTTCCTGCTCGCGGGCACCTCGGACGCGATGACGTTCGTCGGCCTGCGGCTCCTGCAAGCCGTGGGCGCCTCCGCGGCGCTCGTCGCCACGTTCGCCACCGTCCGTGATGTCTACGCGGAGCGGCCGGAGAGCGCGGTCATCTACAGCCTGTTCAGCGCCATGCTGGCCTTCGTGCCCGCGCTGGGCCCCATCGTCGGGGCGCTGCTCGCGAGACACTTCGGTTGGCGGGCCACCTTCATCACGCTCGGCGTCCTGGCGACGGCGGCGGTGGTGAATGCGTGGCCCCGGTGGCATGAGACCCTCGCGGCGGACGGGCCACGTCCCGCCGTCGCGTTCCGGCCCATCCTGCGCGACGCGGCGTTCTGGACGTACACGCTGGGCTTCAGCTCGGCCATGGGCGCGTTCTTCGTGTTCTTCTCCACGGCGCCCCGGGTCCTCATCGGACAGGCGGGCTTCACCGAGCTCGGGTTCAGCCTGGCCTTCGCCACCGCGGCGCTCGCGATGATCGCGACGACGCGCTTCGCCAGGCGCTTCGTGGCGGCGTGGGGTCTGGAGGGCAGCCTCAGGCGGGGCATGCTCCTGCTGCTCACCGGCGCGGCCCTGCTCGCGGCGGGGCAGCTGCTCGCCGCCCCGTCGTTCTGGACGTTCGTCGCGCCGATGTGGGTCATCGCGGCGGGCATCGTCTTCGCGGCGTCCGTCACGGCCAACGGCGCGCTCCAGGCCTTCGGCGCCGTGGCGGGGACCGCCGTCGCGCTCTACTTCTGCGTCCAGAGCCTCATCGTCGGCACCGTGGGCACGCTGATGGTCGTCCTGCTCGACGGCGACACGGCGTGGCCCCTGGTGGCATATGCCTCGCTCATGGCGACGGTGACGCTGAGCGCCCAGGCGAACCTGCGACGCAGGCGGATGCCCTCCACCTAGCGCGGGTTCCCACCGCGCCGGAGGGACGTTCAGCGTCCGGCGCGGCGTGCAGCGGCTACAGCTTCACCAACTGCACGTCATCCATGTGCACGAAGTTGGCACCGTTGGCCGTGGTGGCGCGGGTGTGGAAGCCCAGCTCCAGATAGCCGCCGGTGACGTTGATGGTCGGCGTCTCCACCAGCGTCCACGCACCATACGTCCCCAGCTCCGTGAACACGGGCGCACACGCGCCACACGTCTTCGCCTGGATGCGCGACAGGTCGAAGGTGCCGCCCTTTCGCACCCACGCGCGGACCCGGTAGTTGCCGGACGCCAGCCCCGACACCGTCTGGTACGTCCACACCTCGAAGGGCGCGGCGTTGTTCCAGTGCGTCAGGTGATAGCTGCCCGAGTGCCCACCATTGTGCGTCTCGCTGAAGTCCGCGGCCTCCGTGCCGTTGGGGCTCCACGTCGCCCAGCCAGTCATGCCCGACTCGAAGCCCGGGTTCGTCAGCGTCCCCCCCGGCGTGCTGCCCGCCTGGTACCAACGCACCCACTCCACCTCCATCGTCTTGCGCTGTCCCAGCGGCAGGTCCACGTTGCCCGCCGGCGTATTGCCATACCAGTTCCCCCCCAGCGCCAGGTTCAACAGGATGTAGTGGTTCTGCCGGAAGGCCTGCGCCGCGTGCACGAAGTCCGCGTTCGCCCGGACCTGGTTGTCCAAGCGGAACACCATCCGGTCCGCCGTCCACTCCAGCTCGTAGACGTGGAACGCATCCGCCAGGCTGTAGCCCCGGTTCGCTCCCGAGCCCCAATCCCTCGCACCCTCGCCCCAGTGCGTGGCCACCTTCATCCACGACGGCTCGTTCGAGTGCCACTCCAGGATGTCGATCTCCCCCGCCGCCGGCCAGCCGACGCTGGAGATGTTCGCCCCCAGCGTCCAGAACGCAGGCCACATGCCGTAACCGGACGGCACCTTGATGCTCGCCACCAGCTTTCCGTAGGTCCGCTCCACCTTGCCCTTGGTGTGGATGCGCCCCGAGTAGAACGAGCGCGGCCCGTAGCCGGTGCAACGCGAGTCATTGGGCGCGTCGTTGGTACGCTCGGCGGTGAGGATGAGCTTGCCCCCGCTCACCGTCACGTTCTGCGCTCGCGGGTACTCCAGCTCCCCCGTGCCGAAGTTGCAGTTGCCCGTCACCGGGTCGTAATTGCTCGTCAGCACGTTCCAGTTCGCCGAGTTCAGCGCCGAGCCCGTGAAGTCGTCCTGCCACGCCAGGTTCCAGCCCGGCCCCGGGTCGTAGGCCAGCTCCTTCTGCTCCTGTGCGGTCAACGGCGGCGGCTCGGGCTCCGCCGGAACCTCGTTCCCACATCCCCCCAACAACAACCCGCCCAAGACAAAACACGCACCCCAGCTGGACTCGCTCCGATATGCCATCCTCTCCTCCTGGAATAATGCGAGAACACGATTTACTCGAATTCTAGCACCTGCTTCATTCGGAGGGACAACAAAGTCAGATGGCGTAGTCCCCCACGAACACGGAGGCGGAGCGCACGTCCGCGTGGACCGCGTCCCCTTCCGAGACGCCGAGCGCATCGAACTCGGAGCGGGACACCTGCACCGTCACTTCATCGCCCGAAGGAAGTCGCAACAGCACCTTGACGAAGCCGCCCACGGACTTGAGGCGCTCCACCCTCCCGGTGACAGGAGAGGCGCTTCGCGCCGCTTCATCCGTGCGCGCCAGCTTGATGTCATGCGGACGCACGAAGGCATGCACCGCCTGGCCCTCCCGAGCGGCGGACGGCATCGCCAGGGCGAGCGAGCCGAGCGCCGCGCGCCCCTGCTGGACATGGCCTCGCAGGATGCTCGCCCCGCCGATGAACGACGCCACGAAGGGCGAGGCCGGGCGGTCGTAGATGTCCTCCGGTGAGCCCGCCTGGGCCACGCGCCCCTCGCTCAGCACCACGACGTGCTGGGAGATTTCGAGCGCCTCCTGCTGGTCATGCGTCACCAGGAGCGTCGTCAACCCGGTGCGCTCGTGCAGGCCATGCAGCCACTCACGAAGCTCCTCGCGCACCCGCGTGTCCAGCGCGCCGAAGGGCTCGTCCAGGAGCAACACACGAGGGCGGATGGCGAGCGCCCGCGCGAAGGCCACGCGCTGACGCTGGCCGCCGGAGAGCTGCGCCGGATGACGCGCGCCCAGGGCCTCGAGCTGCACCAGGCGCAGCATCTCGTCCACGCGCGCCTCCACCTCGGCCCGGGGGAGCTTGCGCATCTCCAATCCGAAGGCGACGTTCTGCCGCACCGTCATGTGGCGGAACAAGGCATAGCTCTGGAACACGACACCCACGTTGCGCTGTTGCACCGGCTGCGCCGTGCAGTCCGCGCCGTCGATGAGGACACGCCCCGAGTCGGGCACCTCCAGCCCGGCGATGAGGCGCAGCAGCGTGGACTTGCCCGCGCCCGAGGGGCCCAGCAACGAGGTGATGGCCCCCGCGGGCGCCTGGAACGACACCGACGACACGGCGGGGCTTCCGCCCGGGGAGAACCGCCGGGTGAGCTGCTCGACGACGATGCTCATGACGCCTCACTCCTCCACTCCACGTACTTCTTCAGGACCAGCGTCACCAGCGCCAGCACCGTGAGCAACGAGGCCACGGCGAACGCTCCGGCGAAGTCGTATTCGTTGTAGAGAATCTCCGCGTGCAGCGGCAGCGTCGTGGTGACGCCGCGCACGTGCCCGGACACCACCGAGACGGCGCCGAACTCGCCCATCGCCCGCGCGTTGCAGAGGATGACGCCGTAGAGCACGCCCCACTTCACCTTCGGCAGCGTGACGCGCAGGAAGGTGCGCCAGCCGCTCGCGCCCAGCGTCAGCGCCGCCTCCTCCTCGTCACTGCCCTGCGCCTGCATCACCGGGAGCACCTCCCGGGCCACGAACGGGAAGGTGATGAACACCGTCGCCAGCACGATGCCCGGCACCGCGAAGATGACGTGCACGTCGTGCTCGGCCAACAGCGGCCCCAGCCAGCCCTGCCGGCCGAAGAGCAGCACGAAGATGAGCCCCGCGATGACGGGCGACACGCTGAACGGCAGGTCGATGAGCGTCAGCAGCAGCGCGCGCCCCCGGAACCGGAAGCGCGCCAGCAGCCACGCGGCCGCAAGGCCGAAGACCAGGTTGAGCGGCACGGCGATGCCCGCGGCCGTCAGCGTCAGGAGGATGGCGGAGCGCGCCTCCGGCTCCGTGACGGCGGCCACATACGCGGCCCACCCCTTCTGGAACGCGAAGGTGAAGACCGCCACCAGCGGGACGACGAGGAAGACGGCCAGGAAGCCCAGCGCCAGGGTGATGAGCGTCCAGCGCACCCACCGTGAGCCCTCCAGCGGGCGCGTCACGCGGTGCGCCACCAGACTCGAAGGAGCCAGCATGTCGGTCACGCTCCAGGCCGGGCTTCGAACCGGCGGTGGCTCCAGCGCTGGAGCAGGTTGACGACGAGCAGCAGCAGGAACGACGCCACCAGCATCACCACCGCGATGGCCGTGGCCCCCGCGTAGTCGTACTGCTCCAGCCTGGTGACGATGAGCAGCGGGACGATTTCGGTTCGCAACGGCATGTTGCCGGAGATGAAGACGACGGAGCCGTACTCGCCCAGCGCCCGCGCGAAGGCCAGGGTGAAGCCGCTGAGCAGCGCGGGGTAGATGGCCGGGAACAACACCCGCGTGAAGGTCTGCCACGGCGTGGCGCCCAGCGTCGCCGCGGCCTCCTCCACGTCCGCGTCCAGCTCCTCCAGCACCGGCTGCACCGTGCGCACCACGAAGGGCAGCCCGATGAACGTCAGCGCCACGGCGATGCCCACGGAGGTGTAGGCCACCTTGCTGCCCATCGCCTCCAGGTATTGTCCGTACCACCCCTTCGACGAGAACAGCGTGGTGAGCGTCAGCCCCGCCACCGCCGTGGGCAGCGCGAAGGGCAGGTCCACCAGCGACTCCACCAGCGAGCGGCCCGGGAAGCGGTAGCGCACGAGCACCCACGCGACGAGCAGGCCGAACACGACGTTGACCAGCGCCGCCACCAGTGACGCGCCGAAGCTCAGCCGGTACGCCGCGAGCGCGCGGGGCGCCGTCACCGTCTCCCAGAACTGCGGCCACGTCAGGGAGAACGTCTTGAGGAAGAGGCTCGACAGGGGGATGAGGACCAACAGCCCCACATAGGCCCAGGTGAAGCCCAGCGACAGGCGGAAGCCGGGCAGGACATGACGACGCGCGGGCGTGCTCATGGCTCAGCGCGCCTGGGGGACGTAGATGCGGTCGAAGACGCCGCCATCATCGAAGTGCGCGGCCTGCGCCTTGCGCCAGCCGCCGAACACCTCGTCGATGGTGAAGAGCGTCAGCTTCGGGAAGCGGGCGCCCTCCTTGCTCGCCACCGCCTCCGAGCGCGGACGGTAGTGGTGCCTCACCGCCAGCCGCTGCCCCTCCTCTGAGTAGAGGAACTGGAGGTACGCCTCCGCCACGGCGCGCGTGCCGCGCTTGTCCACGTGCCGGTCCACCACCGCGACCGGGGGCTCGGCCAGGATGCTCACCGAGGGCACGACGATGTCGAACCGCCCCTGCCCCACCTCGTCCGTCAGCAGGAAGGCCTCGTTCTCCCAGGCGATGAGCACGTCGCCCAGCCCGCGCTCGGCGAACGTGGTGGTGGCCCCCCGCGCGCCGGAGTCGAGCACCGGCACCCGACGGAACAGCGCCTCCACGAAGCCGCGCGCGCTCTCGGGGGTGCCTCCCGGCTTGCGCAGCGCGTAGCCCCACGCGGCCAGGTAGTTCCACCGCGCGCCGCCGGACGTCTTCGGGTTGGGCGTGATGACCGCGACGTCCTCGCGCAGCAGGTCCTCCCAATCGCGGATGCCCTTGGGGTTTCCCTTGCGCACCACGAAGACGACGGTGGAGGTGTATGGCGCGCTGTTGTGCGGGAGCCGCGCCTGCCACCCCTCCGGGATGAGCGACGCCTTGTCGTGGAGCATGTCCACGTCGTAGGCCAGCGCCAGCGTGACGATGTCCGCCTCCAGCCCGTCGATGACCGCCCGCGCCTGCTTGCCGGAGCCGCCATGGGACTGCTTGATGGACACCTTCTGTCCGCGCTTCGCCTCCCAATCCCTGGCGAACGCCGCGTTGACGTCCACGTACAGCTCCCGCGTGGGGTCGTAGGACACGTTGAGCAGCGTGACGACGTTGGCCGAGGCCGCCTCGGCACCGGCGGGCTTGGAGCACCCGACGAGGGCGAGCACGACGAGCAGGGACGACACGAGCCACGAATGCATGGAGGGGCCTTTCACCAGCTCACCTGGAAGCGGGACATGACGACGGATTCGGGCAGGCGGGCGCCGTCGACGGCGCCTCCCTCGTACTCGGTGTGGTCATACGAGGTGGCCACCCGGACGTTGTTGTTGAGGTACCAGTTGGCCACCGCGCCCCAGCCATGGGCCTTGCGCGCCGCGCGCGTGGGGTCCGCGTAGACGGGGAACGCGTCCGGGTCCACGCGGAGCTCGGACATGCGCGCCCCCACCTCCACCGCGCCCCAGCCGTCCGCGCTCGCGCCGAACGGCTCGGTGGGCTTCACGCCGTCGTAGGCCGCCTTGCCGCCGAAGAGCACGTACGACGCGCTGGCCTGCCAGGACTCGAAGCGCAGCCTCGCGTGCTGCTCCCCCAGGTTGACCTCCTGGGTGGAGGAGACGTACTCGGCCATCGCGCCCAGCGGTCCCAGGTAGAGATAGCCCTGTGGGGACCAGCGCACGTGCGGGCCGTGAGCGACGACGGTCTCTCCCAGGCCGTTGCCCGTCCTGAAGATGAAGAACGTCTGCTGCCCCATGGAGCGCAGCGGCGCCTCGCCCGTGGTGGACGCCGAGCCGAACTGCGACCCGCGCGACGCCGCGATGCCCAGCCCCAGTCCCGAGAGCGACGAGAGCCCCAGCGCCCGGAACGGATGGGCGAACACCCGCGCCGCCAGGTCGAAGCTGTCATCCAGGTTGGTGTCGGCGCTCGCCCCATCCGCCGTGCCGTTGAAGGCCCCCAGCGCGTAGCTCACCACGCCGTCCTTCAGCTCCCCGTGCACCATCACCCCCACGTCCCGGTTGGGCACCAGGTCCGTGGGCAGCGCCCGCTCGATGAAGAGCGTATGGATGCCGGACTGGCTGCGCTCCAGCCCCACCGGCGGACGGAACCTGCCCACGCGCACCCGGACCTCCTTGCGCGGGCGGAACTCCAGATAGGCATCCCACAGCGGAGGCACGTTGGCCGCGAAGTCCACCAGCAGGCGGAAGTCGAACAGGCTGAAGAGCGTCCCCTCCAGCAGCGGACGCGCGCGCCGGATGAGCAGCGTCGTCGCCCCGGGACGGTCCGCGCGGCTCTCGAAGAAGCGACCATCCAGTTGCACGTAGCCGCGCAGCTTCAGCAACAGGGCGTTGTCGGCGGAGTGGAGGGAGATTCCCTCGGACGTCGCCCTCACGCTGACGCTCCCCGGAGCGGGCGGCGCGGGCTCGGCGGGCGGAGGTGTCTGGGCCAGCGCGACGGACGAGCACAGCCAGCCCAGCGCCACGGCCAGGAGCGGGGTGCATCGATGCGGGGGTGGACCTGCCATGGCGGAACCTCGACAGCGGAGAGGGGCGCGATGGACGGGGGTTTCGAACACCAGAAAGCCGAAAGCCCACCTCCTCGCGGATGGTGGGCTTCCTCGAACCAGCTCGAACCAGGCTTCTCAGGCCACGGGTCGACAGGCGCCCACCGCAGGTGCGTCACAGCAGCAACATGCGTGGTGGGTCGAGCGGCGCATCGAGTTCCGCCACGATGCCCGCCACCCTCCATCTTGTCAACGCGGCCCCTGACGACAGCCATCCGCCGGCAGCCGCACTTTCCATTCCGGACAGCCTTTGCCCGCCCCCTCTCACTCGCCCCCGAGGGCCTCGCGGCCAATGGCCGTAATTCAAGCATAATTGGAACTCCAAGTCAGGAGGTCCCATGTCGAAACACAGTCGTTCGCGGTGGGTTCCACGCCTCGCCACGCTGTTCCTCGCGGGAGTGGCGGCGCCAGCAGTCCTCGCGGCGGAGCGCCCTTCGCTGGTGAACACGCGCATCGGCACGCCCTTCGGCGCGAACGGGCATTCGTCCACGATTGATGGCCGCGTCTTCGTGGGCAACATCCGCGAGGACCACGCGACGACGACCACCACCTGGGTGGCGCGGGTGTTCCGTCCGGAGGCGGTGACGTACGACGCGGAGGGCAAGCCGAGCTTCGCCGCCGCGTTCTCCCCCGGGCGCACCACCACGGTGAGGAACGGAGAGAACGCGCTGGCGTTCTGCTTCACCCACCCGGCCCAGCCCTACACGCTGGTGGACGGGCTCGCGGTGTACCAGCCGTACCTCTTCGACTCGATGATGTTCAACGGGCCCAACGTGTTCCGCCGCCGCCCGGTGGACCTCCGCGTGTCCCAGCCCTTCACGCCGCAGGCGGACATCTCGTCGTTCACCACCGGCAACCTGGAGACGCTGACCACCGTCACCGGCGCGAGCATCCGAGGCATCGAGCCGACGATGACCTCCGACGGCCGGCTGCTCATCTTCCAGGGCGGGCCCCTGAACGACGGCGGCATCGACCACCTGATGTACACCTACAACCCCACGCCGTGCGCCGCCTCGGGCTGGAGCAACCCGCGTCCCCTGTCGATGATGAACACCGACACGGCCTCGGGTGTGCAGCGCTATCCGCTGGCGCGCCAGAAGCTCAAGGCCGCCACCGGCGAGCTCTTCGGCGAGACGACGTCCGGCCCGCTGCTGCGCGGCGCGTACCCGTGGGTGGACCACGAGGGGCGCAACGTCACGTACACCGGCGTCGTCTACACGGATGGCGCGCGCCGCGAGGCGGTGAGCCTGATTGGCGCGGACACCCAGTGGACGGCGTACCACATCGATGGCGCCATCAACACGGGCCGGCTCGACATCGCGCACCTCTTCTACTCGGGCCCCATGTGGAACTTCGAGCAGGAGCGCGCCCCGGAGCAGAACTTCCCTCCCGGCGCCAACAACGACAGCCGCTACCTGCCCGTCACCAAGTCCCACGACGTGCTCGCCCTCTTCGGCAGCAACACGTCGGACTACAACGAGGTGGACGTGGGCGAGCTGGTGGACCCGTTCCACGTGCTCAACCTGCCCATGAACGAGCTGGTGACACGCGCGGGCGCCTACGACTTGACGCGCACGCCGGACCACTCGGGCTACTTCTACACGGGCACCCTCACCGGCACCGCGTCCATCTCCGCGGGCAACTTCGTGACGCAGTCCACCTCCGGCTCGCTGTGGGAGCCGCACGGCCAGGGCAAGGCGCTCGTCGTCCCCGGAGGCGGCGCCCTGACCGTGAATCTCACGGACCCCAGCGGCACCGTGCGCGGCGTGGGCGCGCTGGTGCGAGGATTCACCGTGCAGCTCGCCGTCCGCCCCGACGCGAACATCCACGCGGGCTGCACCACCGGCAATCCCTATCGCTACCTCTTCCAGAAGTCGGGGGCCATCGACCTCATCTACGAGTCCGACAACACGGTGCAGCTCTCCTTTGTCATCAACGGCACCCGCGTGCGCCTGGGGCGCAGCCCGCCGCTGCCCGTCGGCGCGTGGACCCACCTGGGCTACTCCTGGGACGGCGTCACCGGCGTCTTCCGCGAGTACCTCAACGGCGTGCCCACGCGCCGCGTCCTCCCGGTGGCCCCGGGCAGCTTCCGCCTGGGCACGGGCGTGCTGAGCATCGGCGCGGGCAACGTGATGAACACCCAGTCCTGTCCCGTCAATGGCGAGGGCTCGTTCAAGGGCGCCATCGACGAGGTGCGCTTCTTCAACCACGCGCGCTCGGCCCGCTCCATCTGCATGACCTCGCCGGGCGCGGACTGTCTGGACACCGCCATCCAGGAGACGCCCACCGAGGGGCAGTTCGGCATGAGCCAGCAGTTCCACCTGTGCAACAGCTACGCAGCGCTCGGAACGCGGGCCTGCTCGTCAGCCATGCACCGCGTCTGCGCGCAGCGCGGGGCGCATGACGCGCTGGCCAACAGCACCAACGTCCTGGAGACGATTCAGCAGCTCATCGGCAACCGCCCGCCCATCTCGCTCCTGGGCGTGCTCGCCGGCGCGAACGCCACCGACGTCAACGTGGCCTGTGGGCCCATCCAACACGAGAGCGTGGCCGTCACCTTCGAGGAGCTGTCGCGCCTGCACGGGCTCTGCACGGATGAGCGCGTCGCGCAGACGCTGGACTGCGGCGCCGCCGCGCATCGCTGGTGCAACAAGCTGGGATGGACGACGGGACAGATCTTCGAGGTGACCTCGCGTCCCTGGGTGGGCTGCTTCAACTCCGGCCTCATCCAGGACGTGCCCAAGGACCAGCTCGGCCCCGTGTCCAACTCCGGCGCCTTCATGACCACCGACTCCAAGCTGGAGGTCAGCCGGTGGTGCCAGGCGCGAGGGTATGGCGCCGGCGTGGTGCAGGAGCTGGGCCTGGGTTACCTCGCGCAGGTGCACTGCTTCCAGCCCGCCGTGACGGTGCCCTGGAAGATCAACCCCTGAGCCCCGGCGCCCCTCAGGTCCCCTGGAGCCTGAAGGGCGTCCCCTTCTCGCCGGTGGAGTGCTCGCGGGTCAGCACCTCGAGCACCTCGCCGGGGAGCGGGAACCACCGCAGTCGCTCGGCCTCCGCGCGGAGCGGGGCGTCGTCCGTCTTCAGGCGCGCGTAGTCCTGGAGCGCCTCCTCGACGGCCTCGTGCGCGCGGGCGACATAGCAGGTCAGCTCCGACTCGGGCACGGAGCGCCCGGGAGCGGGCGCCTCGGCGTCGCCGTGCGCATAGGACAGCGCATCCAGCCGTCGCAGCGTCCGCTGGTGTCCCCGATAGCGCCACTGTCCGGTGGCGGGCTCCAGCACGTAGCGTGGCAAGAGCTTCCAGCCCTCGGCGGCGACGAAGTCCACCGCGTCCAACAGGAAGCCGAACGTCGTCTCGGACAGGAAGTAGTTGAAGCCCAGGCGTACCCAGCCGGGCTTCACGCCATCGGTGCCGCTCAAGATGACGTCCTGGAAGCGGTGGCTGGTAACGGGGTCGATGCTCAAGAGGCGATGGCCGTAGGGGCCCGCGCAGGAGCACCCTCCCCTCGCCTGGATGCCGAACAAGTCGTTGAGCAGGGCGACGACGAAGTTGTGGTGGAGGTACGCGTCACCGTGGCGGACCAGGAAGCTCACGATGGGGAGCCGGGGCAGCGCGGGGTTACCCAGGATTCGCAGCGCGGGGTTCGCGCCCCAGCGCGCGAGGGCTCTGCGGACAAAGTCCTTCTCCAGGGCGTCGATGTGCTCCACGCCCACGGACTCGCGCAGCCGGAACACCAGCCCGGCGCGTATCGAGTCCACGATGGCGGGCGTGCCACCCTCCTCGCGATGCACGGGGTCGCGCTGGTAGACGTGCTCGCTGCCGCTCACATAGGACACCGTGCCTCCCCCCGGCACGGTGGGGATGCGGTTGCCCAGCAGCCTGCGCTTGACCACGAGCACCCCCGTCGTGCCCGGCCCGCCGATGAACTTGTGCGGTGACAGGAACGCCGCGTCCTTCTCCACGCGGGGCCGCGAAGTGCCGTCCTCCCGGCCATTCATCTCCACGTGGACGTAGGGGCCCGCCGCGGCGAAGTCCCAGAACGCGAGCGCGCCGTGACGACGCAGGAGCGCGCCGATGCCCTCCAGGTCACTGAGGATGCCGGTGACGTTGCTCGCGGCGGAGAAGCTGCCGATGCGCAGCGGTCGCTCCCGGTAGCGCACCAGCTCCCGCTCCAGGTGGTCCGGGTCGATGCGCCCGTCCGCGTCCTCGTCGATGGTGACCACGTCCGCGATGGACTCGCGCCAGGGCAGGTCGTTGCTGTGGTGCTCGTAGGGCCCCACGAACACCACGGGACGCTCGGCGGCGGGGATGCGCGAGCGCAGGTCATAGCGGGCATCCAGGTCCGCGGGGATGCGCAGGTTGAGGATGTCGATGAGCTTGCAGACGGCCGCGGTGGCGCCCGAGCCACAGAAGAGCACGACGTCCTCGGGTCCACCGCCCACGGCCGCGTGGATGATGTCGCGTGCGTCCTCGCGAAAGCGCGTCGTCTGGGCGCCGGTGCCGGACGTCTCGGAGTGGGTGTTGGCGTAGAACGGGAGCACGTGGTCCCGGATGAAGTCCTCGATGAAGCCCAGGGAGCGGCCCGACGCGGCGTGGTCCGCATAGGTGAGCCGGCGGGCCCCGAAGGGGCCGTCGAGCACCCGCCCCTCCCCCAGGATGGCGCCTCGAATCGACTCGACCAGCCGTGTACGCGCGTCGTGCATCGCTCGCACCTCTCGTGGTGGGGCCCAGCGTCCCGCCGAAGCGCGCCGACTGTCCAGTGCCCACGCGCCGACGGGCCGCGTCAGCCACGCGAGCGTCGCACCGTCACTGCGCCGCCCCATGTTAGCGTGAACACACTCCATGAACTTTCGCTTCCAGTGCTGGGTGCAGCGCCACGCCAGCGGTCGGGTGACGCTCACGCCGCTGTCACTTCCCCACCTCGCGGTGCACGCGGACTCCCTGGAGAGGGCCACCGAGGAGCTCACGCTGGCGCTCGACGACCAGCTGACCCGCATCCATCCCCGCCGCGTGCCGGAGTTCATCTCCGCCACGGGCGGCACGCCGCACACGCTGGAGCTGCGGGCCCTCCCCGTCTGGGGCGAGGAGGAGAACTCCGTCGCGCCGCTGTCGCTCTTCGGCGTCTCCGCGCCCACGCACCAGTCCTACCTGGGGCTGAACACGCCGCGCCTGGAGACGCAGCTGTGGTTCCAGGGCAAGTCACTCCCCGAAGATGCCCCGGAGCGGCTGCGCGAGCGCCTGGAGGGACTCAGCGACGCGCGCCTGTTGGCCCTGCGCGCGGATGGCGGCGAGGCGTTGATCGACGTGGAGGTGGAGGCCACGCCCACGCGGCTGTCGGCCCTGACGCCGCGGCAGCTCCACCTGGACATCCGCCCACCGCCGCGTCCCCCGGATGCGCCCGACACATCCGATGAGCCTCGCGTCACCGGGCCGCTGGACGACGAGGACGAAGAGGAGGTCCTCGACGAAGACACGTGGGAGCCCCGCAAGCGCAAGCGGCGCCATGAGCCGGGCGACAAGACCGCGAAGCCGCCGCCCACACCCGTGCTGGACCGCATCGCGGTGCCCTGGCACAAGCTCGCGGAGGACGGCCAGCTGGACCCCGCCTACGAGCAGGACGCGCTGGTGTCCCTGCTGCGCGCCCGACTGGCCGCGAAGGACGCGGAGGCCGTGGTGCTCGTGGGCCCCTCCGGCGTGGGCAAGTCCGCCCTGCTGCACGCGCTCGCCGAGGCGCTGCGCGCGCCCAACGCCACGGACGACGAGCGCGCGCGGCCCTTCTTCTTCGTGGACGGCAGCCGCCTCATCGCGGGCGAGGGCATGTGGGGCGGCTGGCAGCAGCAGGTGCTCCAGTCCTACCGCGAGGCCTCCGAGGCCCGCGCCATCCTCGCGCTGGGCCACGCCGTCGACCTGCTCGACGCGGGCAAGAGCGCGCACAGCGACCAGAACGTGGCGCAGCTGCTCCTGCCGCTGCTGTCCACCCGCGAGGTGTCCGTGGTGGCCGAGGCCACGGCGGAGACGTGGGCCCAGGTGGAGCGCCGCAACGCCAGCTTCGCCCGGCTGTTCTCCGTGGTGCGCGTGGAGGAGCCCGCGCTGGAGTCGCTCTCCCGCATCCTGACGCGCGTGGCCCAGGACACCGTGGGCGCCACGTCGCTGGAGGTGAAGCCGGAGGCCCTGGAGGAGAGCCGCTTCCTGTGCCGGCGCTTCCTGCCCTACGGCGCGCAGGTGGGCAACGCGGTGGCCTTCCTCCGGCGGCTGCTCGCCACCTGCACCCACGCGGCCCAGGCCCACGTCACGCGCCTGGACGCCGTCCGCCAGTTCGCCTCCGAGTCCGGCATCCCCGAGTCCCTGCTTCGCGACGACGTGCCGCTGGAGGCCGAGCAGGTGCGCGCGTTCCTTTCCACGCGGGTGCTGGGACAGCCGACGGCGGTGGAGCGCGTCGCCAACGTCGTGTCCGTGCTGAAGGCGGGGCTCGCGGACACGCGCAGGCCGCTGGGCGTGCTCCTCTTCGTGGGCCCCACGGGCGTGGGCAAGACGGAGCTGTCCAAGGCCCTGGCGGAGCTGCTGTTCGGCTCGCGTGAGCGCATGGTGCGCCTGGACATGGGCGAGTACGCCGGCCCGGACGCGCTCCTGCGCCTCCTGGGTGATGGGCAGACGCCGGGCCACCTCTCCGCGGCCGTGCGCCGCCAGCCCTTCTGTGTGGTGCTGCTGGACGAGGTGGAGAAGGCCCACCCCGCCGTGCACGACGCGCTGCTGGGCGTGCTGGGCGAAGGCCGGCTCACCGACGCGTCGGGCCGCTTCACCGACTTCCGCAACGCGGTGCTCGTGCTCACCAGCAACCTGGGCGCGGACACGTGGCGCGCGCGCGTGGGCTTCGACTCGCTCGGCGCAGTCCCCGACGTGGCCGCGCTGCGCACGCACTACCTGGCGGAGGTGCAGCGCTTCTTCCGGCCGGAGATGTTCAACCGCCTGGACGACACCATCGTCTTCTCGCCGCTCTCCGCGGAGCTGCTGCGCCGGTTGGTGGTGCGCGAGGTGGAGGCCGTGCGACGCCGCTCCGGCCTGTCCCGCCACGACGCGAGCCTGGAGGTCTCCGAGTCCGCGCTGGACTGGCTCGCCGCGCGTGGCTTCGACCCGCGCTATGGCGCGCGCCCGCTCAAGCGGGCCCTGGAGCGGGAGCTGGTGGTGCCGGTGGCGGCCTGGCTCGCGGAGCACCCGACGAGCGGCCCGGTGACGCTGCACGTGGAAGGCGGCGACAGTGGCCTCACGCTGCGCGCGGAGGCGGTGGGCGGCGCGGCGGAGGGCGTGGGTCGACAGGCCATCGAGCAGGTGCTGGAGGAGGCCGCCACGCTGCGCGCGGAGGTGCAGCGCTGGGGTCGCTCTCCGCCCATGCGCGTGCTCCGCCAGGAGCTGGCTGTCTTCGACAAGATGTCCCGGCAGACGTCGTACTGGGAGGAGCGCGCGCTGGCGGAGGAGTCGTCACGCAAGTCCGGCGAGGCACGTGAGCTGGACAAGGCCTTCCGCGAGTGCGCCCAGCAGACGGAGGCCATCGAGGACCTGCTCTTCGAGGCACACCTGTCGCGCTCGGTGGGACAGGCGGAGTCGCTCGCGAGGGACGTCTCCTCGCTGCGCGCCACGTTCCGCCCTCTGCGGGAGCGGCTCTACGGGAGCCTCTACCAGTACTCGCGCAGCGTCTCCCTCATCCTGGTGCCCAGCCGTGGCGCCTGGGCCCGGCTGTGCTTCCTGGCGTCGTCCTACGAGCGCTGGTGCAACAGCAAGCAGCTCACGTTCCAGCGCGTGCTCCTGTGGCCCTACCAGAAGCCGGAGGGAGAGAAGGCGCCTCGCAAGCCCCCGCCTCCGACGTGGAGCTACGAGAAGCACGACGACCTGACGAAGCTGAAGACGACGCCCATGGCCTACGCCATCGAGGTGACGGGCGAGACGCGCCCCCTGCTGCTCTCCGCCGAGCACGGCGTGCACCGCTTCGTCGAGGGGAGCCAGGCGGCGCTCGTCCGCGTGCTCTTCTCGACGAATCCGTACAGCCGGGACGTGCTGCCGGAGTGGGAGAAGCTCGAGAAGCTGCTGCCGAAGGAGGAGGTCCGGAGGATTCGCCCCGGCTCGACGGAGATGTCGGGGGGCTCCGTGGAGGACCTGCGCACCGGCGCGCGCGTGCGCTACGCCGGCGGCGTGCTGGACATGGAGTCGCTGCAGGAGCCGTGGATGAACTGGCGGGTGTTCGGCGAGACGGAGGAGGACTGACCCATGGATCTCAAACTGCCCCTCGTCTACGCCCCCATGGGTGGCCGCCTCGTCGAGGCCTGGGTCCCCGCCTTCTGGCCCGCCCTGCACCGCGTGGGCCCCAGCCTGTCCGCGCTGCGCGACGACCTGGCGCTCGCCATCATGGAGCGCTTCGAGAAGGAGCACCCGTCGCGCGTGGCCAGCTACCAGCTGCCTCCGCACCTGTCGCTCAAGCACGTGAAGGTGGACACCGAGGCGAGAGATCGGGAGAAGGGCCTGCGCATCGCGCTGGAGGGGCGCATGGCGGTGCTGCTGGAGAAGTGGCCTCGCGATGACTTCTGGGTGGTGACGCCCACGCGCATGCCGGAGGCCCGCTTCGCCATCGCCCGGCCCGAGGACCTGCCCAAGGCGCTGGGGCGCAGGCTGGGCGCGTGGTGCCTGGAGCACGGGCTGAAGAACCTGGACTCGCGCTGGGCCCAGGGCCGTGAGCGGCTGGAGCTGCTGGAGGTGGATGCCTACGCGCCCTCCATCCTCCCGCGCACGCCGCCCCGTCCTCCCAAGCCGCCCCGGCGCCGCCGCGCGTCCGCGTCGGAGTCGAAGCAGACCGCGACGCCGCCCGAGACGCCGGAGCAGCGAGAGAAGCGGCGCAACCGCAGGCGGCTCACGCTCACGGAGCTGCGCGAGGTGGCGCGCAACCTGAGCCACGCCGCGCGCGACGACGGGCTGGAGCACTGCTATGGCCGAGAGTCGCTCGTGCGCGAGGTGGTGGACGCACTGGAAGGCCGCGAGGGCGCGGCCATCGTCCTGGTGGGCCCGCCGGGCTCGGGCAAGACGGCGCTGGTGCACGAGGTGGTGCGCCGGCTCACCGTCCGCCAGGACGCCGCGGGACAGCGCCGGGACGTGTGGCGCGTGGACGGCAACCAGTTCATCGCGGGCATGAGCTACGTGGGCCAGTGGGAGGCGCGGGCCCGGGGCGTGGTGAAGGAGCTGGTGGAGGTCGCGGACCTGCTCTACGTGGACGACCTGGCGTCGCTCGTCTACGCGGGACGCACCGCGAACGAGCGCACCAATGTGGCGCAGTTCCTGGAGCCGCACATGGCGCGCGGCGAGCTGACGGTGCTGGCCGAGTCCACGCCGGAGCGCTTCGAGCGCGTGCGCGAGGAGGCCCCCACGCTCGCCTCGCTCTTCCGCGTGGTGCACGTGCCCGCGCTGGAGCCCCGCACGACGCTGCCCGCCCTGCTGGGCACGCTGCGCGAGCTGGAGGGCTCGGGTGACGGTGGGCCCGCGGTGCGGCTGTCGCCGCTGGCGCTGGAGACGCTGTTGGACCTGCAGCACCGCTTCGTCGCGCACGAGTCCTTCCCGGGCAAGGCGGTGCGCCTCTTGCGCCGGGTGCTCGCGCGCCCGGGCACGGTGGAGCAGAACGTGCGGCGCTTCACGGAGGTCGACGTCACCGCCGCGATGCGCGAGCAGACGGGTCTGCCGGACTTCGTGCTGGGCAGCGCGCCGCCCCGCTCCCGCGAGGCGCTGGAGCGGGCCCTGGCCACGCAGGTGGCGGGGCAGCCAGAGGCCGTCGGCGCCGTGGTGGACGCCATCCTCACGCTCCAGCGCTCGCTGCAGCCGCCGGACAAGCCGCTGGCCACGTACCTCTTCGTGGGCCCCACGGGCGTGGGCAAGACGGAGACGGCCAAGGCGCTGGCGCGCACCCTCTTCGGCAGCGAGGAGCGGCTGGTGCGCTTCGACATGTCGGAGTTCATCTCCGCGTCCAGCATCACCCGACTGCTCGGGCGCCCCGGAGCCCCGGACGGCGAGCTGACCACCGCGCTGCGCACCCAGCCCTTCTGCGTGGTGCTCTTCGACGAGGTGGAGAAGGCGCACCCGCGCGTGTTCGATGCCCTGCTCCAGTTCCTCGGTGAGGGACGGTTGACCGACGGCGCCGGACGCACCGTGGACGCGCGGCAGGCGGTGGTGGTGCTCACCTCCAACCTGGGCGTGCGCGAGGCCGCCGCCCGCACGGGCTTCCACCGGGCCCCCGAGGGCGCGGAGGCGCACTACCTCTCCGCGGTGCGCGCGTTCTTCCGTCCGGAGTTCTTCAACCGGCTGGACCGCGTGGTGCCCTTCCGCTCGCTGACGCCCGCCGCGCTGCGGCTCGTGGTGGAGCACGCGCTGGAGTCACTGCTGTCGCGTCGGGGCATCCGCCGGGGCAACGTGCTGGTGGAGGTGGAGTCCCCGCTGCTCGACCTGCTCGTGGAGCAGGCCTATGACCCACGCTATGGCGCCCGTCCCCTGAAGCGCGCGTTGGAGCGTCGCCTCACCGTGCCCCTGGCGCATCACCTGGTGCGGCGCGGTGGCGACGACCTGGCTCGCGTGGAGCTGTATCGCCAGGGTGACGACATGGGCCTGTCCGTGGAGCTGCTCGTGCGCGAGCCCGCGTGGGCACCCGAGCAGGCCCCGAGCACGTGGACGCTGCCGGCGGTCTTCCGTGCGCTCGAGGAGGTCACCGCGCGGCTGGACGCGCTGCTGGCGGCGGAGGCGAAGCGCGCGGAGGCGGGAGACGTATCGACGAGCCCCGAGGCGCTGGAGCTGGGAGAGCGCCTGGAGCGGCTGTCGGCCGAGGCCCTGGACATCCGCGAGAACGAGCTGGCGGACCGCGACTTCCTCGAGACGGAGGAGCGCGCGGGCAAGGAGGAGCGTCGCGCGTACGACTCCAGCTGGCACAACAAGGGACGCGGTGGACTGAGGCCCCGTCCGGCGTACGCCGCGCAGCCCCTGCCGGTGTCTCCCGAGGAGCGACTGCGCCGCTGCCGCCCCAAGGTGATGAAGCTGCGGGATGAGGTGGAGTGGCTCGCGCACCAGCTTGGCCGACGCGAGCGCGGCGTGGAGACGCACAGCCTGTTGGTCGAGGGTCTGGCCGATGCGTCCACCTTCGCGGTGAGCGCCGTGACGGGCTCGTTGCCCCAGGGGCTCGGCCGCTGCGTCATCCTCGAGGAGCGCGTGGAGCCGGATGGCAGGACCTCATGGGAGTCGAGCGGGACGGCGCTCCCCGTCGGAGCCCGCGTCCGGCGCGCGGTGGTGACGCTGACCGCGTTCGGGTTGTCGGACGTCCTCCCCCAGTTGGAGGGCTACGCGCTGGTCCTCATCCCGCGCGATGACGGCCCCAGGCCCGCGCTGCTGCGCGTGGAGCGGCTGGAGGGCACACCCGAGCAGCTCGCGGACGTGGCCCGTCGCGTGGCGGCGCGAGACGAGCTGAAGCTCTCCGAGCAGCAGGCCCGCCGCGAGGGCACCGCCCCCGCGCCCGCTCCGGGCCGGGTGGTCCTGGAAGGGATGCAGCCCCCCATCCAACACCTGGCGAGCGGACGGCCCCCCGCGGACGCCGTCACCTGGGCGGCGCGAGTGCTGCGCGAGCAGTCCCGAGGAGGGCACTGACATGGAGAAGAACTTTCACCTGTTCGTGCGCAGCTACCCGGGCGTGGGTGTGGCCGCGCATGTGCTGACGCATCCGCACCTCGCCTCGTTCGCGCCGGACCTGGCGACCGCGCGACTGGACGTGGCGGAAGTGCTGGGGCGACTGCTCAAGCGCGGTCAGCTCCACGACGAAGTCACGCACTGGCCGGACCTGCGCACCAAGAAGATGAACCTCACCGTGCGCGCCGTGCAGCACGGGCGGCTGTTGCCCGTGCCCCTCAAGCTCACCGTGGTGACGCGCGGTGGGCGCGGCGGCGGCAAGGCTGAGCGTGCGAAGCGCAAGGCGGGCTCGGGCAAGGACCCCGTGCACGTCTGGGTGCCGCGCGTGGACGTGCAGGGCTCGCTGCAGGACCTCTCCGACCTGGAGGCGTACGTGGAGGAGCTCGTCCGGCACGAGCTCTACCTCGCGCCCCTGGAGCGGCTGCACTCGCTGGCCTACCTGGGCGATGAGACCGTCGAGACCCTCTCCGTGTCGATGAAGCACCGCGAGGCACCCCGCGCGACCCGGGTCGACGAGTCCCGGCGCGCCGAGCGCAGACCGCCTCCGCCCCCCGCGCTCGCGGAGGCCAGCCGCTGCCTCAACGAGGAGGTCCGCGCGGGCCTGCTGGAGCGTGCGTGGGAACGCAACAAGGAGGTGGGGCTGCTCACCGAGGCCGTCACGGCGCGCGCGCGCGCCAGCGTGCTGCTGGTGGGGCCGCCCTCCGTGGGCAAGACGGCGCTGGTGCACGAGCTGGTGCACCGCGCCGAGTCCGCGCCCGCGGGCAACCCGCTCCATGGGCTGGAGGTCTACAGCACGTCGGGGGGCCGCATCATGGCCGGCATGGCCTACCTGGGGCAGTGGCAGAAGCGCGTGCAGCAGATGGTGCTCGAGCTGCGGGTGCGCCGCGCGGTGCTGCACCTGGACAGCCTCTCGGAGCTGCTCTCGCTGGGCGGCGGCGACACCGGCCTGGACGTCGCGCGGCACCTGCTGCCCGCGCTGGAGGGCGGCGAGGTGGTGCTGGTGCTGGAGGCCACCCCCGAGGACGTCGCGCGCGCCGAGCGCACGCACGGCGCCTTCCTCCAGGCCCTGCGACACCTCGCGGTGGAGCCGCTGCCCGCGTCCGCCGCCAGGGCCGCCGTGCAGCAGGCCTCGCAGCGCGTGGCCAAGACGCGCAAGGTGCGCTTCACGCCGGAGTCCCTGGAGCGCGCGGCCGAGCTGACGGAGCGCTTCGGCGAGGGGCCTCCGCCCGGTGGCGCGGTGTCGCTGCTGCGCGCCGCCACGTCCCAGCTCGACTCGAGCGCGGAGGTGGGCCCCGGCGCGGTGACGGCCGCCTTCTGCACGCGCACGGGCTATCCGCGCGAGCTGGTGGACGCGTCGATTCGACTGGACCCGGACGCGCTCCTGCGCCGCTTCCGCGAGCGCATCGTCGGCCAGGACGAGGCCACGCTGCTGTTGCGCAACCTCGTCGTCACGCTGAAGACGGGCCTCGCCGACCCCTCGCGTCCCCTGGGCGCGTTCCTGCTCCTGGGCCCCACGGGCGTGGGCAAGACGGAGTCCGCGCTGGCCCTGGCGGAGTACCTGTTCGGGGACGTGTCGCGGCTGGCGCGCTTCGACATGGCCGAGTACGCGGCGCCGGGCAGCGCGGGGCGCCTCGTGGGCGAGGTGGGTGGACAGCAGGGCGGGCTCGCGCGACGGGTGCGCGAGCAGCCCTTCGGCGTGGTGCTGCTGGACGAGGTGGAGAAGGCGGACGCGGGCGTGCACGACCTGCTGCTCCAGGTGCTCGGCGAGGGACGGCTCACGGACGGCACGGGCCGCACCGTCAGCTTCCGCAACACGGTGGTGCTGCTCACCAGCAACCTGGGCGCGGAGTCGGCGGCGCGCTCGCTGGGCTTCGGCGGGGACGGGCCTCGCGACATGGAGGCCCACTACCTGGGCGCGGCCACGGCCTTCTTCCGGCCGGAGCTGCTCAACCGCTTGGACCAGGTGGTCCCCTACCGCGCCCTGTCCGCGGACGTCATCCGCACCCTCACCCGGCGCACGCTGGACGCGGCCCTGGGACGCGAGGGCCTCTCTCGGCGGGGCGTGAAGGTGTCCTTCGGCGAGGACGTGGTGGACTTCCTCGCCCGGACGGGCTTCGACGCGCGCTACGGCGCCCGGCCCCTGAAGCGCGCGGTGGAGCAGCACGCCGTCGTCCCGCTCGCCCAGTGGCTCGCCGCCCATGCGGGCGCGCCCCACCGGCACGTGGAGCTGCGCCTGGGCAGCGAGGAGCGCCTGGAGGTGGTGCCCCGGGCCTGACATCACCTCGTGACAGGGCTCTGCTATCGTCGCCCACGCCCTCCCCACCCGGAGCCAGACCCCTCCTTCATGCGCTGTGTCGACGAGGCCGTCTTCATGAAGTTGCTCCTGGGGGAGCTGTCCCCCCAGGAGTCCGCGGAGGTGGATGCGCACCTCGACACGTGCGCCTCCTGCAGGTCCATGGTCGCCGAGGGCCTGCGCGCCCAGTCCCCGGACACCGCCGGCGCGGAGCCGCCCACCGAGCCCGCGCAACCGTTCTCCGGCCGCCCGGACGCGGCCCTGGAGAAGGGCACCGCCGTGGGCCGCTACCTGGTGCTGGAGCTGCTCGGCGCCGGAGCCATGGGCGTCGTCTATGGCGCGTATGACCCGGAGCTGGGCCGCCGCGTGGCGCTCAAGCTGCTGCGCACCGGCGCGCTCGGGCTGAACGTCGAGAAGGAGCGCGCGCACCTGCTGCGCGAGGCGCAGGCCATGGCCCGCGTCTCCCACCCCAACGTGGTGGCCGTGTACGACGTGGGCACCTTCGGCCAGCACGTCTTCCTCGCCATGGAGCGCGTGGAGGCCCGGACGCTCGTCGAGTGGCTGAAGGCCGCGCCGCGCCCGTGGCGACAGGTGCTCGAGCTCTTCCTCGACGCGGGCCGGGGGCTCGCCGCCGCGCACGCCGCGGGCGTGGTGCACGGCGACTTCAAGCCCGCCAACCTCCTGGTGGGCGACGACGGCAACGTCCACGTCACCGACTTCGGCCTCGCGCGCCTGGGCGCCGCCACCGCGACACAGGGCGCCGCCACCACGACGGAGGGCGCCGCCACCGCGGGCATGGAGCGCTCCGTCACGGGCGGCACGCCGGCCTACATGGCGCCGGAGCAGCTGCTCGACAAGACACGCGCGAGCGCGGCCGGGGACCAGTTCTCCTTCTGCGTGGCGCTGCACGAGGCCCTCTACGGCGCGCGGCCCTTCGAGGGCGCCACGCTGGCGGAGCTGTCCACCCAGGTGTCCTCGGGACAGGTGCGGACCGCGCCCGCCGGCACGCGCGTGCCGCCGTGGGTGCGCCGCGTGTTGCTGCGCGGACTGGCCCGGCGTCCCGAGGACCGCTTCCCGCATCTGGGGGCGTTGCTGGACGCGCTCCAGAAGGACCCCTCGGCCCGATGGAAGCGCGCGCTCCAGCTCGGCAGCGCCGTGGCCATGCTCGGCGCGGCCGTGGGCCTGACGCACGCGGTGCACACCCGGGGCGCCCGCGCCTGCGCGAGCGCGCCGGACGAGATGACCGCCGTCTGGGGGCCCGAGCAGCACAACGCCATCCAGAACGCCTTCGCCGCCACCGGCCGTCCCTACGCCACCGCCGCCTGGGAGCGCGTGCGCCGCGAGCTGGACGCGTACACCGCCGCGTGGACGACCACGCGCATCACCGCCTGCGAGGCGACGCGCGTGCGCCAGGAGCAGCCCGAGGAGGTGATGGCGTGGCGCATGCGCTGTCTCGACAACCGGCTGGCGGACGTCTCCGCGCTCGCGCGGCTGTTGTCCCAGGCGGATGCCCGGACGGTGGACGAGTCGCACCGCGCGGTGAAGGGGCTGCCGGCGTTGTCGGGCTGCTCGGAGGCGCTCGCGCCGGGCGGGGCCGTGATTCCCGAGGGGCCCGAGGCCCGGGCCCAGCACGCCGCGCTGCGCGCCACCCTCGCCCGGGGCCGCGCGCTGCTCTCCACCGGGCGCTACGCGGAGGGCGTCGCGCTGGTGGAGCCCACGGCGCTCGCCGCCCGGCGCGCGGCGAACCGGCATGACGGCGCCGAAATCTCGCTGCTGCTCGGCGAGCTGCGCGAGGGCGCGGGCGACTGGCGCGGCGCGGAGGCCGCCCTCTTCGAGGCGCTCAACGCCGCGGAGGCCACGCGTCAGGACGCCGTGGCCGCGCGGGCCTGGACGCTGCTGGTGCGCGTGACGTGCATCGGCCTGGACGAGTACGAGCTCGCCTCGCGCTGGAAGGACCGGGCCGCCGCCGCCATCGAGCGACTGGGCGGCGGCAACGAGCTGACGCGCGTCAACCTCCTCACCTACTCCGGCACGCTCTTGCGCAAGCAGCGCCGGTTCGAGGAGGCCGTCGAACTCCAGCGGCAGGCGCTCCTGTTCGCCGAGAGCACCTTCGGCCCGGACAGCCTGGAGGTCGCGGACGTGCTGCTGGAGCTGGGCTCCACCCAGTGGGTGCACCCCCGGCTGGAGGAGGCGAAGGCCCACCTGGAGCGCGCCGCCGCCATCACCCAGCAGGCCCTGGGCCCCGAGCACCCGGACGTCGCGCGCGTGCGCATCGCCATCGTCCCCGTGCTCCGCGACTTGAACGAGCTGGACGTCGCGGAGCGCATCGCGCGGGAGGCGCTCGGTGTCTTCGAGCGCACGCTCGGCCCCGAGCACCCTCGGGTGTACGACGCGCTCAACGATTTGGCCTCGACGCTCGTCGTCGAGTCACGCACCGACGAGGCCCTGCCCCTGTACGAGCGCGCGCTCTCCATCGTCGCGAAGACGGACGGCGCGGTGAGCCTGGGCGCCGCCGTCATCAACGCCAATCTGGGCGTGCTCTACTTCCAGAGCGGCAAGCACGACCTCGCGCTCGAGCGCTTCCTCGCGGCGGTGAGCATCCGTGAGAAGGCGCGCGGCCTCATGGACCCGGGGCTCGTCAGTCCGCTGCGGCTGGTGGCCCGGGTGCTCGGCTTGAAGGGCCGGTACGAGGACGCCCTGCCGCACCTGCAGCGCGCCGTCGACATCCAGATGCAGCAGGCGGACGACAGCGCCAGTCAGTGGACGCTCAGCCTGAGGGACCTGGGCGCCGCCTTCCTCAAGCTCGGCCGGCCCCGCGAGGCGCTGGCGCCGCTGGAGCGCGCCGTCGCGGGCTGGGACAAGGCCCTGCCGGGCCCCGGCCACCGCACCGAGGTGCGCTTCTTCCTGGCCCAGGCCCTGTGGGACTCCGGCAAGGACCGCGAGCGCGCCGTGCGGCTCGCCAACGAGGCGAAGGCCATGGCCCTCACGGAGGACCCGTCCCCGAGGACCCAGCCGCTCATCGACACCTGGCTCGCCGAGCACCGCCTGCGCTGAGGGCGATTCAGCGCGGCGTGGGCGTCGCCTGCTTGCCGGCGAGGCTGCCGCGCTTGCCCTCCTGCCACTCGTCCCAGAGGTTGAAGGAGCGCAGCTGCTGGGGCAGGTCCGTGGCCTTCATGAGCGCCTCCACCTCCGCGCGGCCCTGACGCCCCAGCCGCTCCTCCATGGTGGCGAAGCTCCACGCCAGCGAGCCCACCACCGCCGCGTTGCCGCGCAGCGTGCGCGCGTCGCACTGCTCGAACTCGTCCGAGCGCGCGTGGTAGTTGGGCCCGTACGTCGCGGACTCCTGGTTGGCGATGAGGTTCGCCACGCCGCTGAGCATGAAGTCCAGGTTGTCGGTGCCCACCACCGGCACGTCGACCTGGGTGAAGGGCCCCAGGCCCGCCACCGGCGCGAGCGCCCGGTCCACCAGGGGCACCAGCGGAGGCCGGCCGTTGGTGAAGAAGCCGTTGATGCGCCCGCAGCCGATGTCCACCGACAGCGCCATGACGTGCCCGTCCAGCTCCGCCGCGTGCGAGCGCACGTAGCCCGCCGAGCCGTACAGACCCTGCTCCTCGCCGTTCCAGAGCGCGAAGCGAATCGTCCGCGCGGGCTTGAGCCCCAGGCGTCGAATCTGCCGGGCCAGGTCGATGAGCATCGCCACGTTGGCGCCGTTGTCGAGCGCACCTCCGCCCAGATCCCAACTGTCCAGGTGCGCGCCCAGCACCACGACTTCGTCCGGCTTGGTGGTGCCCCGAATCTCACCGATGACGTTGCGCGCCTCGTAGGGCCCGCCCGTCTTCAAGTCCAACGCCGCGCTCAACGTGAGGGCCGTGCCCGCGCGGAGCAGCCGCTGCGCGCGTCGGGCGCCATCGCGCTCCATCACCATCATGGGCCGGGTGTTCTTCGCGCCCGTCGACACGTTGTGGCGGTAGAGCTGATTGCCGGGGCGGCTGCCCATGTAGACGACGCCCGCGGCACCGGCGGCCACCGCGCGCGCCTCGATTCCCACCGCCTCCGCGTACTCGCGGAACAGCCCGTCCACGTCCCGCAGCTCGTCCGTCTCCACCAGGACGAAGGCGCCCTTCACCTTCGCGCCCACGCGGGCGTGGTCCGCTTCGGTGCCTCGCCCCAGGTCGATGAGCGGCGCGGTGAGCCCATTCTTCGGCGTCGCGGCCGAGAAGGGCATCGCCGCCACCCGGGGCGAGAAGCGCACGCCCTTGCCCTGCACCGTCGCGCTCGCGCCCTGCTCCAGCCACAGCGTCGGCATCCGGAACGGCTCCGCCTTCGCGCTGACGCCTGCCTCCCGGAAGCGCTCCAGCGCCCACTCCACCGCGCGACGGTTGGCCTCCGAGCCCGTGGCCCGCCCACCCACCTCGTCCACCAGCGAGC
>NZ_SRLW01000379.1:0-8146 GCF_006518215.1 Myxococcus sp. AB025B | reverse complement strand
GAGAGGGAGTCCACCCCGCCTCCCATGACAGCGCCCCAAGCACCGCCCTCTCCCGGCTGCCCGCCCCACCCCGCGTTCACGTAGGCCTCCATGCCGGGCCGCACCACCATCACCGCCATGGCATCCATGTGGGCCAGCGTCATCGAGGGCGCTGCTCCTCCCGCTCTCCCCCAGTCATGGGCGGAGGACAGGGCCAGCGTGTACCGGCCCCGCTGCTCGGGTTGCCCGAAGAGGATGTGCTCCAGGTCCAGGGAGAGCTCCGCGCCCACCAGCCGCGCGCCGAGCACATCCGAGGCGAACGCTTCTGCGTAGAGCGGACCCAACGTGCCCGTGAAGATGCCCCCGGCCGGGTGGTAGTCGGGATTCGTGCGGTTGGAGTAGCGGCGGACGAGATGGCCGGAGAGGAGCTTGTACGCCTCCAGCGCGCCGAACCAGACGCCAAGGGGCGCGTCGTCGGAACCCAACTTGAGGCCGCGAACGAGCTGCCCCCAGTCCGAGAGCGTGTCCCAGTCCTCGCGACGCACGAGGGTCCCGCCGTCGTTCCCGCCCCACAGGCGAAAGCGCACGGGCGCCCCCAGGTTGACGCCGAACTCTGGACCACCGTCGAGGATGAACGTGGGCGCCACCTGCACGAAGCCCTCGTCTTCCCCCGCGCCAGCGCGAGGCAGCAACGCGAACGACGTGGTTTCCACGCGCGTCAGGTAGTGCCACTTGCGCGCGGGTGGTGCGGCCGAAGTGGTGGAGGCTTCTTCCTCCGGGGCTGAAGGCTCCGAGGCCCCTCCTGTCGCCGGCAACAGCAGCAGCGCGGCGGCCAGACAGCTTCGACTCCTGTGCATACACGCCTCCTGTGCGTGCCCCGGGATGAGGCACGAAGAACACACGCCTCCCGGTCGGCTGGAGCGAGTCGCGCCGCGCCGATGGTGGCTCCGTGGTGGTGAAGGGAACGGGGTGCCGCCGCTACGCGGTCAGCGGCTTCGTCAGCGTGCGACAGCGCGGAGCTGCACCGGGCTCCGTTGCCACCGGGTTGACGCTGCCGAGCGCGAAGGCCGCGTCGTCCATGTGCGCATACACGCAGGCCAAGGCCACCGCGACCTCCGTGCACCCGTAGAGGATGAGCGCCTCGGAGAAGTTGCGGTCACGCACCTGGACAACGGACAGCAGGGTGTTGAGCGGCAACCCTGCGACGCTCTCCATCGTCACACGCAGGCCCGTCTCCGACTCGAAGAGGCCATGGACGCGCGCGATGCTCGGGCGACATGGGACAGCGCTCCCGGCAGGCCGAGAGTCAGATGGATTGGACATGGGCAGGACGCTCCGAGTGCCAGCGCAACAGGGGTCGCGCAAAGGCAGACTCAAGGTACTACCAGTCCTTCCACATCTGAACGACGTGACAGGTCCAAAATGCTCGAATCCCTATCGGCAAGGAGAACGCACACTGGAATAGTCCAGCCGTCTGGAAGCTGGGCCTCCGTGTAGCGCCCTACTGCAACTCAAAACCTGCAAGACCCGCAGGGAGCAGACCGGCCGGGCCACTCGCCACGGCGTGAGCACGAAGCGCCTCCACCAACTCGGCGTGAGCGAAGAGGCTCGCCCCCTGAGGATGACGAGCCCTTTCAACTGGAGGCGGCGGAAATCGAATCCGCCACCCTGCCGCCCTCCCCCGCCCACAAGAGGCCGGGGCGAGCAGGTGACACACCGCGACTACGGGACGGCGTTCACATCCACGTCAATCACCCGAGGCTCCTCGGTGTGGGTGTCCGTGTTGACGGAGGGCAGCGAGGCGTTGACCTGCAGCGTCAGCGCCCAGGTGCCGTCGGTGAGCTGGCGCGGCACGTACTTCCAGCTGAGCCGCACGCGGCCTGTCGTCAGGCCCTCGGCCACGAGCGCCTCGGTCGCCTTGCGCTCGATTTCCGCCGTGCTCAGGCGGGTGCGCAGCAGGTGCCCCTCACGCGCCAGCGCCGGCCAGCGGATGAGCGCGCGCTGGAAGCCACCGTCCACGCCGTGCGTCACCACCGCGCGGTGCCCCTGCACGCGGATGCCATTGATGGCGCGCAGCACGAACGTCTTGTGGCGGTGCAGCTCCGCGGGCGAGACCTCGCCCACCTCCTCGTTCTGCAGGAAGGACTGCACCTGGCGAATCTCCCCAATCTCCCCGGAGGGGATGCCCCAGCGCTGCAGCCGCGCCACGGCGTTGCGCTGCAACACCCCGGGCTCCTGCGGCGTCGCGGGGCCGCTCTCCACCTTGTTCAGCACCAGCACGCGGCCGGACGAGATGTCCCGCTCGAACCGCCAGGACGGCGACTCCAGGTCGCGGCGCGTGCCCAGCTCCTCCGCGACGGTGAAGGACTCGGAGGTGCCGATGAGCCCGCGCTGGACCATCGCCTCGTTGAAGGCCGAGGCCGGCAGCAACTGCGTGGGAAGCGCGCCCGAGGGCAGCGCGGCGATGCCGCTGGAGTCGAAGGCGAAGCTGACGGTGGTCGCCGCCTGGGCCACCTGCGCGGGCGCGGTGTCCTGGCCCTCCTCCGCCAGGGGCGCCGCGGTGTCGCAGCCGAGCAGCGCGGTGAGAGGCAATGCGGTCAGGAATCGGATGAGTTGGGTTTTCATGGTTTCAAGGTCCGAAAAGAATGGATGGGTGGAGAGAGGGAGGCTCAGGGCAGCTTGCGACCGTTGTCCGGGTTGCAGCCGCTCACGTAGAAGTAGGAGGAGCCCGTCTTGCTGCCGGTGTTCTTGCGGTCCCTCCACCCACCCGCCTCGTACATGCTCTTGCGCTTCGCCTTCGAGTCTCCGAAGACGATGGAGACCGGGCAGTCGTCGTAGATGAGGCCCCAGTCGTAGGCCTCATCAATCCAGTTCTCACCGACGCCGTCGTTGCGGGAGTCCTCCAGGTAGTCCTCGAGGTAGTCCTTCACGAAGCCGCCGCACGACGAGTCGCCGTGGAAGGCATTCCAGACGCTGAAGCCGCTGGTGGCCGTCACCAACTGCTGGCGGTAGCCACCCCGCTCCCAGACCTCGATGTTGCCGGACCGGCAGGCCTTGATGACGGCGATGTCCAGCTTGCCGTTGCCCAGCCGCATGTGGCTGTCCGTGAGCGCCGAGCAGGAGGGGCTGTTGCTGCCCATGACCAGCGAGCTGCGCGGCGTGGACACCTGGTGTCCGCCGTGCGTGTGGATGAAGATGACGTCCGCGTCGTCCACGCCCGCGTTCAGGGCGGCGTCGTTGGACTCGCCCACCGCGCCCTTGGCCGGGTCCGTCCACAGGTCCCGCGTCACGTTCATGTTGGAGAGCGTGCGCACGTCGGACCAGAGGCCGGAGTTGCGCAGCGACGTGAAGTAGCTGGCGAACGCCGACGCCGTCTGGGTGTGCACCGAGTGCGACGAGCCCGAGCACTGCCCGGAGCCGCCGAAGTTGGCGATGCCGTAGGCGTGCGTCTCGTTCGCCAGCGCCGCCGCCGGCACGAGCAGGGCGCCCGCGAGCGCGCCTGCCAGCCACTGCTTCTTTTGAGTCCGAATCTTCATGGTCCAGGTCCCCCTCGAAGGAGGGCGTGCCCGAATGGCACGCCGGAGACGGGAAGGAGCGCGTCGCGCTTCTGCTTCCCGGCCTCGGCACCTGAACGAGCCTGGGCCCGGATATTCCCGGCCGTATTTTCCGGCGGATTCGGAAGGCCGCGCGCGGCGCCCGGTTCAGCCCGCCGCGACGCGGGAGCGCTTGAGGACCCGGGCCACGGCGTCGAGGAACTCGTTGCTCGCCTCGGCGAGGTCCACGGCGCGCGCGTCCACCCAGCCCTGCAGGGAGTTGTAGCCCATGACCGCGGGGATGGCGACGAGCAAGCCGAAGGCCGTCGTCACCAGCGCCTCGGAGATGCCGGTGGAGATGTTCCCGATGCCACCCGCGCCCGTCTCGCCCATCTGCTGGAACGCGGTGACGATGCCCATCGTCGTCCCGAGCAACCCCACGAAGGGCGCGGTGGAGGCCACCGTCGCCAGCTGCCCCAGGCCGCGCTTCATGCCCTGCACCTCGCGCTGCGCCTGCCGCTCCAGGTTTCGGGCGACGGACTCCATGATTTCGTTGCGGTCGTCATCGGAGGCGGTGCGATAGGCCGTCAGGCCGGCGCGGATGGTGCGGCCGAGGTAGCCCACGTCGGGCCCCAGCTTGACGTGGGCGGCGGTGTCGAAGTCCCCGTTGGCCAGCAGCGCGGCCAGCTCCGAGGCGAACTTGCGCGAGTTGCGGCGCGCGGTCCGGAAGACGAGCGCGCGCTCGACGAGGATGAGCAATGACAACACGGACATCACGCCCATCACGATGACGATGAGCTTCGCGAAGAGGCCCATGTGGCCCCACAATCCCATCAAGGTGAAGTTCATGGCGATTCGAAACGCGCCTCCTCGCGCGTTGGCCCCATGACGGAGCCACTGGGGGAACGACGACTCGAGCACTCGCGAATGAAGGTACGCCGCGCGGATGGAGGCAGGGCATGGGGCCCTCCACGAGACGGTCATCGTTGCGTCATGGCGGTGGAAGGTTGTCCTGTGAGGTATTGATGGCCGGGGTACGCTGGGCACCATGCGAGCACCGCGTGTCATCCTCGTCTCCGGCCCCTCGGGTGCCGGGAAGTCCACCGTGGCGCGAAGGCTGGCGGAGCAGTCACCCGAGGCGCGGGCGGTCCACCTGCCCTCGGATGACTTCTATGCCTACGTCCGCAAGGGCTACCTCGAGCCCTGGCGCACCGAGGCCCATGACCAGAACATCACGGTGATGAACACCCTGGTCGCGAGCGCCACGGCCTATGCCGCGGGCGGGTACGAGGTGGTGGTCGATGGGGTCATCGGCCCCTGGTTCTTCGCGCCCTGGCTCGCCGCCGCGCGCGCACACCCGCTCGACCTGCGGCTGGTCATCCTCCTGCCCGACGAGGCCCGGACGGTGGCGCGAGCCCAGGCGCGCACCACTTCGGACGCCCTGACGGAGGCCGCCGTGCTGCGTGGCATCTGGCGCGGCTTTCGCGACGCCTCCCTCCCGGAGGGTCATGTGCTCGACACCAGCGAGCAGGATGCCGCCGCCACGGTGGGCGCCGTGCGCCTGGCGATAACTGAAGGACGGTTCAGGTTGGTGTGACGATGTCGGCACATCCACCATGCATCTTCTCGCACGTTGAGAACCGCGCCGTGGCGGCACATGGGCCTTAACAAGGCGCTCGGACTGAAGTTAGGTGAATGCCGTGCGCGGCATGTCGCCGCGAGCCGCGACGGACGAACATGCAAGCGATGTCGGCGCCTCCACGCATTGCATTCGCCATCGAGACGACGCTCGGCAACGCCGTCTTCCTGCAGAACCTCAAGAGCGCCATGGCCGCGCGCACCGACATCACGCCGGTGTGGTTGCCCATCGACGAGCACGCGGACGACCTCTGGGAAGGGCTGCCCCTGGTGCGCTCTCGCCTGTCGCTTCGCGGAGGGCTGCGGACGCGCTCGGCGTTGAATCAGGCGCTCGCGCAGGCGCCGGTGCAGGCCGCCGTGGTCCACACGCAGCGCATGGCGCACCTGGCGCACGACTTCATGGGGCGCGTGCCCAGCGTGGTCTCCACGGACGCCACGCCGAGCGGCCTGGAGGACTACCTCCGGTACTACGGCCTGCGCTCGCAGCACGGTGGCTGGGTGGGCAAGGCGAAGAACGCGCTGCACCGCCGCACCTACTCCATCGCGAAGGGCATGTTGTCCTTCTCGGAGTTCACCAAGCGCTCCCTGGTGGAGGAGTACGGCGTCCCGCGCGCCCGCGTGCACGTGGTCTGGCCGAGCGTGGACACCCGGCTGTGGCGTCCGGCCCCCGAGCGCAAGGCACGGGACGGCGTGGTGCGGCTGCTCTTCGTCGGAGGGGACTTGGGCCGCAAGGGCGGACACCTGCTCCTGCGCTGGGCCCGGGAGACGCGGCTGAGGAACTGGCGACTGGACCTGGTGACGTCCGACACCTTCGAGGCGCCGCCCGGCGTCCGCGTCCACACCGGCGTCCGGCCCAACTCGCCCGAGCTGATTGGCCTGGCGCAGGCGGCGGACCTGTTCGTGCTGCCGACGATGGCGGACATGTCCTCGTGGGCCATCGCGGAGGCGAAGGCCGCGGGCCTCGCGGTGGTGGCCACGCCCGTGGGCGGCGTGGGCGAGCTGGTGCGCGACGGCGTGGACGGGCGGCTCGTCACCGCGGGCGACTACCCGGCGCTCGCGCGGACCCTCGACTCGCTGGTGTCGAGCCCCGACACCTTGCGCACCATGGGCCACGAGGCCCGCCGCATGGCCGAGGAGCGCATGGACCTGCATGCGACGTGCGACCGGATGCTCGCCTTCATCCGAGGCGTCACGGGCGTCTGAAGTCCCATCGGGCCCTGCTGGGCGCCCCTTCTGCCCCTCGGTTGCGTGCGAGTGAACTCGCGGCGCCCCGCAGCTCACGCCAGCGTCGCGTAGTCCACCCACCTGCCCCGCGAGACGACTCGCCTCCGGCCGCGGGCCGTTAGGGTCCCATCGGCTCCAGCATCTCCAGATTCCTCTCCTGTCCAAAACAAGCGCGACGCCCACCACGGCGCGAGCAGGAGGTTTCTGATGACCAGCAAGTCATGCCCCCGCTGCGGGGCGTCCATCGACCCCAGCACCGCCCCTCGAGGGGCCGCCGTCTCGTGCCCGACCTGCGGTGCCGCGCTGCCCCCCGTGCGTGGCGGTCTTCGGGTGCTGCACGTCATCGTCGGACTCGCCGCCCTGCTCTTCTGCTGCCCCCTCGTCGGCATCGGCGCCGCGGTCATCATCCCCAACATCCTCAGGGCCCAACACGCGACCTACGCACAGGATTGCAGGAGGAACCTCCGGGATTGGTACATCTCCCAGAAGGCCTACTACGAGATCCGCAATGCCTACTCTCCCGACTTCGCGAACGTCCTGTTCGAGCCCGAGCCGGACAGCCGCTACGCCTACTTCACACGACTGGAGTCCCGGGAGGCGCGCGACACCCCAGATCCTCTCTTGAGAAGGAACGCCGTCATCATCCGGGCGACCACCACTGGAGCGCCTTCACCCCACAAGCCCGTGAGCACCGAGCAACTGCCACCCCGCTTGAAGCCCATCCTGGGCCTGTCCGGCACCTGCCCCGCTTGCGAAATCACGGCGGCGTGCGCGGCAAACCTCGACGAGGATGACGGGCTCGACGTCTGGGTCATCTCGACGGGGGAGTTGAACCTCCGGGACATCGATGGCAAACCGACCGCTCCCGGCGAGCCCATCCACGTCATGAGCGACCTGGGGAACTGAGCGCCTCCAGGTGCTCGTCAGTCGTCGTCCTCCTCGTCATCGTCGTCGACCTTGTCCAGGACGACGTCGTACAGGCGCTCCTCGCCCTCGCTGACGCAGACCTGCTCCTCCTTCTTCGCGTGCTCCTTCGCGTCGACCTCCAGCTCGTAGCACCCCTCGGGCAGGGGCCCCACGCGCAGCTCGCCCGTCGACGGGTCCACCGGCAGGTCATCGAAGGGCGTGCCATCCACCTCCACCTCGCCCTCCTCGGGCACGCTGCCGTCCGGCCCTCGCAGCCTCACGGTGATGAAGGCGCCCGGCGCCGCGGCGATATCCCCCACGTCGATGATGCGCGCGCCCTGCGGCACCACCCGCACCCGCGCCGCGTGCGTGCGCGAGGCCAGCACGAACAGCTCCACCGTCCTGGCGGGCACACCCTCCAGCTCGAAGCGCCCGTCCGAGGACACACCGGTCATCAGCTCCGACTCGCCGAACACGCTCACCCACGCCACGTCGGCGTCGGCGCCGAGGATGCGTCCGCGCACGGTGCCCTCCCCCAGCTGTCCGTTGTTGAAGCCGCCGCAGGCCCCCAGGAGGACGAGCATCGACAGGAGCCACGGCTGTCCAGGCGCACGCATCAGAAGCGATACCCTCCGCTCAGCCACAAGCCACCGAACCCCACCGCGCGAGTGCGCCCGTCCACGGGCACATAGGCCCAGAGCAGCTGCCCCTTGGCCTCCAGCACCCACCGCGCCCCCAGCTTCCATGACACTCCCGCCATCCAGCCAGGCCATACCGTGAAGTAGCGCTCATCCTGTTTCAACAGGTCCAACTGGAAGGAGCGCTCCATCCACAGAGCGGCCACACGAGGCCCCGTGGACACGCCC
>NZ_SRLW01000378.1:0-8148 GCF_006518215.1 Myxococcus sp. AB025B | reverse complement strand
CCTGGGGCCTCCCGGGGAGGACGGGCGGCTCCCGGACGATATCCTGGTGGACTGCCTGCTCAAGCTGGAGCGGCACCCGGCGCCCAGCGTGGCGCTGGTGCGCGGCGCGGCGGTGGGGGCGGGGTTCGACCTGGCGGCCTCGTGTGACTTCCGCGTGGGCGCACCGGAGACGGTCTTCCTCATGCCTCCGGCGAAGCTGGGAATCGTCTACTCGCCGGAGGGCCTGGCGCGGGCCACGCGGCTGGTGGGGTTGTCGCGGGCCAAGCAGCTGTTCCTCACCGCGAGGAAGCTGGACGCGCGCGAGGCGCTGGACTGGGGGCTGTTGGACGCGTGCGAGGAGGACGCGGAGGCGCGCGCGGACGCGCTGTGCGCGACGCTGGCGGGCCATGCGCCGGGGGCGGTGTCGGGGATGAAGGAGTCCTTCGGGCTCCTGGGGCGCTCGCCGCTCGGGGACCCGGAGCAGGCGCGGCTCCGGGAGCTGCGCGCGAGGGCGTTCGCCAGCGAGGACGCGAAGGAGGGGCGGGCGGCGTTCCTGGAGAAGAGACCGCCCCGCTTCACCGGCCGCTAGAGACTGGAGCGGCCGGCGAGGCGGTGGGGGTGCTTCAGGTGTCGCCGAACAGCTCGCCCATGCGCAGCTGGAGCGCGGAGGCGATCTTGTAGAGCGACGAGATGGACGCCGAGGACTCGGCGCGCTCGATTTGCGACAGCAGGGACACGGACAGGCCCGTGCGCCGCGCGAGCTGCTTGAGGGTGAGCTCCTGCGTCTTGCGGGCGTCGCGGATGGTGCGCCCGATGGCGCGGTGGAGATCCGCCTCCGGGTCCTGCGACAGGCCCTTCTTCTGGAGGGCGTTGCGGACGGCGGAGATGAACTGCTCGGGCTCCATGGGCTTCTTGACGTAGTCAGAGGCCTGGGCCTTGAGCGACGCGACGGCCGTGTCCACCGTGGGGTACGCGGTGGCGACGATGACGGCGACGTCGGTGTCGTACTTGCGGATCTGCTCCAGCACCTCGGTCCCCGACATCTGCGGCATCATCATGTCGAGGATGACGAGGTGGAAGTCGGAGCCACGGAGGATCTCCACCGTCTGCGTGGGGTCCGTCGTGGTGACGACCTCGTAGCCTTCGCGGGTCAGCACCAGCTTGAGGTAGTCGCAGTTGTCCTGCTCGTCATCAACCACCAGGATGCGAATCTGCACAGCGTCTCCTCGCTGCAGGTGAACGTCGTCGAGCTGGGGCTCGGGGAGGGGGCGAGCACGCGCAGCCAATGGGGGATGGTCCGCCTCCCTTGAGCTTCTGCTATCGGTTGCTGTCGTACGCCTTCAGGAGATCCGTCACGCCCTTGCGAGAGGGGTGATTCGCCGGGGCGAGCTCCAGGAACTTTCGGTAGTGCTTGGCCCCCTCGTCGATTTCGTTGAGCCGTGCGCGGGTGATTCCCAGCACGAGGTGGCAGTCGGCGTTCGCGTCGTTCACCCTCGCGCACTTCTCCGCGAAGGTGAGCGCCTCGCGGTAGTTCTGCTGCTTGAGGAGCTCGCGCGTCTTGCTCACCAACTCGATGGTGGGGTCCTCGACGTTCGCCTTGTCGGGCTCCTTGGCGTTCGCGGGCGGGGTGTTCGCGGGGGGCTTCTGGGCCTGGGCTGCCGCCTGCGCCGCCGCGGCCTCATCCTGCTGCTTCTTCTCGAGCGCCCCGACCTGCTTCCTCAGTTCCGCGTAGCGGTCCTTGAAGAACTCGGTGCTGGCGGCGGCGTCCAGCGACTTCCTGGCGTCCTCGAGCTTGCCCGCGCCCAGTGAGCTCTGCGCGTTCTCGAGTTGAGCCTGCGCATTCTTCTCGGAGTCGACCTTGCCCTGCAGCTGCTTGGCCTCCTTCCGGGACTTGTCGCCCTCGGGAAGCTCCGCCAGGGTGCTTTCGGTCAGCTCCAGGTCCTTGCTGTCGAACGCGGCCCGGGCCTTGTCCATCAGCTCCTTGTAGGTCGGCTTCGCCGGCGCGGCAGGCGTCTCAGGCTGCGCCACCGTCTCCGGCGGCTTGGCGTCCTCGGGCGGCTGCTTCGCCGGGACCACCGGAGGCGGCTCCACGGGCTTCGTGTTCGGCGCCACGGCCACGGGGTCGACAGGCGGGGGCGTCCCCCCAAGCTGACCCTGCTTGTACATCCAGAAGATGACGCCGCCACCCAGCAGCAGCGCGACGAGCCCGGCGACCAGCGGCAGCTTCGACATGCCGCCTTCGCTCGCGCCCTGCTCCTCGGCCTCGTCCGCGGCATCCCCGGCGGCCAGGAAGCGCAGCTTCACGTGGCCCAGCTCCACCACGTCGCCGCTGTTCAGCGTCGCCTGGGCGTAGCTCTCGCCGTTGACCGTCATCCCGTTGGCGGACTGCATGTCGATGACACGCCACTCGCCGGTGTTCTCGCGCACCAGCTTGGCGTGCGTGCGCGACAGCGAGCGATGATCCAACGTGATGTCGTTGTCGTCCGTCCGGCCGATGCGCAGCTCCGTCCGGATGCACGCGAACTCCTGACCGCGCAGCTCTTCCGGGGTCAACACCACCAGACGCGGCGCGTCCTTGGTGTCGATGTCCTCCAGCTTTCGCGGGCGGTCCGCCTCCACATGATCCAACCGGATGATGGAGGTGGAGTTTCGACGCTTGTCCGCGCCGTCCAGGGACGGAGGAGTGTGGTCGTTCTCCTCCCCGTCGCCGGGCGACTCGTCCTCGGAGCCCTCGGGCTCGTCGGGCTCTGATTCCTGCCGGCGCGCGGGCACCTTGGTCGTGATGGGGCCTACGGCGTTCGCGGCGCCCTCGGCCTGGAGTGCCAGGTCGTAGTCGCCGATCTGGATCAGGTCGCCCTCATTCAGGGGCGACTGACCCGCGATACGCTCGCCGTTGATCCGGGTGCCGTTATAGCTACCCAGGTCCTCCACCACGACATGGCCGTTCAACCGCACCAGTCGTGCGTGACGACGTGACACGTTACGTTCCGTCAGGCGGATGGTGTTTCCCTCCTGACGGCCGATGGTGATCTCGTCGCGCACGAAGGGAACAACGGTCTTGCGCCCCTCGTCGTCTTCGATGATGAGCTTCAGCACGGGTCCGATCCGCGTACAGTCATAGCAGAACGCCCTTTCAAACCACAAGTCATGCATCCCCCTCAAATGACAGGACTTTCTCCCCAGCAGGTGGGGCAGCCGGGCCTGTTGTCCATCGGTCAAGCGGCCGGGCAGGGGGGCGCTCGGGCGTTTCCCTGGGTCACGCTGACCCTGGCGGGGGTCCTTCTGGGGGTCCATGGCGCCCTGGTGATGCGGGGCCCCGTCGACGTGGACGCGCTGGTGCGCTGGGGCGCCAAGGCGGGGCCGCTCGTCCTGGAGGCGGGGCAGGTGTGGCGCCTGGCGACGGCCAACCTGCTGCACCGGGATGCGCTGCACCTGGCGCTCAACGTCGTCGTGCTGGTGGCCGCGGGCGTGGCGCTGGAGAAGGTCTGCCGACGTCGCGACTATGTCGCGCTGCTCGTGGCCGCGGGGCTCACCACCATGGCGAGCTCGCTTGCCTGGTCTGGCGCGGTGAGCGTGGGCGCGTCGGGGCTCGTCTATGGGTGCATGGGCGCGCTGCTCGTGCTCGGACGCCGTCACCGATCACACGCCGCCTTCCGCGTGCGTTGGCTCTCCGGAGAGAGCGCGATTCCCACGGTGCTCGTGTTTCTCTGGATGGGCTGGACATCCGTGGGTGTGGACAACGCCGGGCACCTGGGTGGCCTGGTGACGGGGCTGCTCGCCGGGGCGTTCCTGGAGCCGCGCGAGTTGGAGGGCACGACGCGGCCGGGAGTGGCGCGGCCGGTGGTCGGCGTCCTGGTGGCCATCGCGGTGGTGATGGCGGTGGTGGCGGAGCGCTCGGGCTGGCGGGTGGAGCGGGATGACGGCTTCGGCGTCGCGGTGATGATGCCCCAAGGGTGGAGTGGCGAGGTGGATGGGCAGGGGCGGCGCACGTTCTCCGCGGAGGCCATCGAGGCGGGTGAGCCCGGCGACGGACTCGCGCAGGCGCGGCACTTCCAGGAGGAGACGCTGCCGCTCGGTGTGCCCGGCCCCGAGGGACGGACGCGGTCGGTGCTGGGGCCGCAGAGCACGCAGGTCGGCGGCAGGCTCGCACTGAGGCTCCGCGCGGAGCTGGATGGGCCCGCGGGAGGAAAGCGGCTCATCGCCTTCTTCGTGCCGCGCGGCGAGTGGGTCTACCGGCTGGTCTTCATCTGGCCCGCGCAGTGGCCCGCGTATCAGGACATCGTGAACCGGATGGTGGCGGAGCTGCGCTTCGATGAGCCCTCGGTGCTGCGTGAGGCGCGGGGCAGGGCACTCCTGTCTCCGGGGGCAGCGGGGCCGCAGCGGGAGCTGGGCGCGGTGCTGCGTCGGCTGGGCGCGTCGAGGCAGGCCATCGTCCCGCTCACGGAGGCGGTGCGCCTGTCTCCCTCGCACGTGGGCGCGAGGGTGGAGCTCGCGCGGGCGCTGCTCGACGCCGGGCGCGTGGACGAGGGCTGTCACGCGGCCGACGAGGCGGAGGTCTACGGCCCCTCGGACACGGGCGCGCTCGAGGCGGGCGTGCGCTGCGAGCTGTCGCGAGGCGCGCTCCCCCGGGCGCTGGAGCGACTGGAGCGGGCGCGGCGCGTGGACCCGCAGGATGCGCGCCTGCGTGCCGCGGAGGCCGCGTTGCGCGCGGTGCTGGAGACCTCCGCGCCTCACCCCTCCCAGGAGTCGCCACGTCCGGGCGGAATCCTGGAAGGGGGGAGCCGACTCACTCCTCGTCCTTGAGGAGGAAGTCGTTGTTGATGACCTTGAACGACAGCCTGCCGCCGCCCAGCGTGGGCGACAGCCGCTCGACGAGCGGCCGGACGACGATGCCTTCCTTCCGGTTCTTCGTCCCGGGGTAGAGGCCCTGGGCCAGTCGCAGGTAGTGCTCCAGGCCGTGCTCGAACGCGCGCGCCTCATCGCCCGTGATGACGTGCTCCACCGGCACCGAGCGCAGCCCGTGCCGCTCGCAGAACGCGAGGTGCTCCGCGTGGCCCAGGAAGTGGCCCGTGCGCGTGTCGTGGACGCTGAAGACGAACAGGTCCACCGCGTCGAGCCCCAGGCGGTTCTTCTGGATGCCCGGTCCGCACAGCTCTCCCTGGATGGCGAAGCCAGGTGGCAGGACGGTGGCCAGCGCGTACTTCTCCGCCACGCGCCACGCCGGGTGCTTGCCGGGCTTCAACGCCCAGTTGCGCGAGCACGCCACCAGCTCACCCTCCCGCGTCCGCAAGAACGTGGAGGAGGTGCCGTCCAGCTTCGTCGTCACGTAGAAGTCGAGGCCCCGCAGCTCGTCGAGCACGCCCAGCGCCGACTGCAGTCGAATCTCGTCCGTCTTCGGCACCTGGCCCGGGAAGGGGCCGGCCACGTCGTTCCCGTCGGAGGGCGTGGGCTCGAACTTCACGACGCCCAGCGCGTCCTTCACGTCCGTGCCGATGGGCGGCACGTCGCCACCCAGGATGGACGTCGGCAGCGCGAGCCCCTGGGACAACACGCCCCTGAGCCTCGCCGTCTTCACGCGGAAGCTCCGGGCCCGGAGGAACTCCGCCCAGTCCTTGCCCTCCGGAAGCTGGCTGTCGATTTCGAAGAAGACGCACGCATCCCCGGGAGCGAACTCGCCCCTCCTCACCACCACGTCCCAGCCCATCACCCGCGCCTTCAGGATGTTGTCGGCTCCGGGGATGTCCTCCAGGTGGTCGATGCGCTGAATCGAGACGAGCTTTCTCTCCATGACGGACCTCCCATCGCGCCGCCACGAGGGGCGGGCTCCCTGGTGACGCCACGTGCCTCGCGGGCTGACAGCCCCGCTGGCACACCGTGGGCCTTGTTACCTCGCGCTGAAGGCCCGCACCACCAGGCTCGCGCCCACCGTCCACGTGTCCCGCCGGAAGAGGCCCGCATCGCCCTGGACGGCGCCGCCGGACAGGCGCAGCGCCACGGGCTGGTCCGCCACGGCGAGGAACACCCGCTCCAGTGATGCGTCCGCGCGCATGCGGAAGGAGGTGCCTCCGTCCACGCCGTGCGTCCATCCCGCGAGCCCCGAGGCGCGCAAGGCCCACAGCCCGTCCTCGCTCTCCAGCCCTCCGTCGAACATCAACGAGGTGAAGGGGGACAGCTCCTGCGAGGTGCCGTCCCTCGAATGGCGCAGCGTGTGGGTCGCGACGGGGCCCACGCCGAACCAGGCGCGCTCGGTCTCCGAGCGAATCGGGTCCACCAGGAGCCCCACGCGTCCGGTCTCCAACGTCCACCCCGGTCCCTCCCAGACGCGCCGCTCCAGGTGCGCCGCGCGCAGCGCCACCGTCACGTCGAACGGGAAGGGGATGCGCAGCGGGCGCGCGGTGGGAATCAGGATGAAACCCTCCTCCAGGTGGCGGCGCAGCAGCCCGTCATACGCGGTGAACGACAGGCCCCGACGCGCGCCGTCCCATAGCTCCACGTCGACCAGTCGATGGTTGTTGAACCACGGGGTGCCCTTGCTCCGGCTGGTGCGGCCGCTGCGCAGACGCACGCTCGCGCGCAGGGACAGGGCCTGGACGCCGTCGTTCATCACGACGCCCGAGCCCACCACCAGCCCTTCGCCCGGGTCGAAGCAGACGGGGAACGGGTCACCGAGCGCGTCGTGTGGAGCACACGGGTCGACGTGGGGCGTGTCCACGCCTGGGGTGGGGGCCATGGTCAGCAGCAAGGTGAGAGCGAGCGCGAGCACGGGCTTTCAGTCCCGCGCCTGCTGGGCCGTGGGCGCGGAGCGGCGCGCGGGAGCCCAGAGTGAGAAGCGGAGCCCCGTGGAGGCGGACCACTCCCAGCGCTGGGGCAGGTAGGGGATGTCGTTGCGCCACATCCCGCGCGCATCCATCACCAGCGACAGTGGCTGGTCGTTGATGGCGATGAGGATGAGCTCGTAGCCGGCGGAGACCTTGAGTCGCTCCGGCCGCAACGGGCGCCCGAGGATGGCGCGCGACAGGAGCACCTTCTCCGCCTCCACGCCGAGGCGCAGGTGATGGAAGCCATCCCGGTCCAGCGTGAGGTCCGCCTCCAGCACGGCGCCTGGGACGAGCGAGTTGACGTCGTTCTCGTAGTCGCGCTCGGCGGAGGGGCCCGCGCGCACGCGCACGTACGACACCAGGTCGCGCGAGTGCCACAGGTCCAACGTGGCATGCACGCTGCCCCAGGTGAGGAAGCCGCCCTGCAGCTCGCCGCGCTCCACCTCCTCCACGCGCAGCGCCTCGAGCCACAGGCCCATGTCGAGGCTGATGTCGTACCGGCGCGGCTCGCCGAAGAACGTGGTGATGCGGAACAGCGGGTCATTCCGCTCGACGCTGAAGTCGTAGCGCAAGAGCGTCGAGTCGAGCGTCCGTTGCCCCAACATCACCTCCGTCTCCAGCATGCGCAGCCGGTGCAGGTGTCGGTCGTCGGCGAGCTCCAACGCGATGCCGAAGTCCAGACGCACGCGGTCCTCGCGCGGGACGCCTTCACGCCACAGCGGGCTCCACGCGCCGCCCAGCCAGATGCGTCGGTGCAGGTCGAAGTTGAACTGCATCACCCGGCCGCGCTCATCGCGATACCAGCCGGGCGGCGCGTCCGCGATGGAGGGCTCCAGCCGGTACTGGCGCAGCACGTCCGCGGGGATGGACGTGTCACGCTCGAGGATGCAGCCGCGAGCGCGCTCCAGCATCCGGTCCGTCTCCCGCCCGTCCATGTCCAGCTCGTGCTGCGGGGCGATGAGGCAGTGTCGCTCGCGGGTATCGCACTGGGCCCTCCAGTACCCCGAGGGAACCGCGGGCGTGGGTGGCAACGTGAGGCACACCACGGGCCGCTCCGGGTCCTGCACGGGCAGCGGGTCGGACGGAGGCTGGATGGCGGACGCGACGAGGGGCGCGCCTTCGTCTCGCGTGGACCCCCCGTCCCGTAAGCGTTGGAACAGCGACCCCTCCGCTTTGTCGCGCGAGCGATGCTGTTCCTCAAAGGGTGGACCCGTGGGCTCGCTGGGGGTGGGCTCGCCCTCGAGAGGAGGCGTCCCCGCGGACAGCTCGCCCGTGACGGGGTTGGCGCCGTGGCCGAGCAGGGACGTGACGTAGAAGCCCCGGTCCACGCCCTGGATGAGCTCCTCGGGCG
>NZ_SRLW01000377.1:0-8160 GCF_006518215.1 Myxococcus sp. AB025B | reverse complement strand
CCCGAGCCCCCTCGGCGGGCGAGTGGCCCGCCGCTCCATGTCCGCGGCCACCTCCGTGTCCATCCTCAAGAAGCTCAACCCTCCCCTTTCAAGCTGTCCTTCTCGCGAGTCGCGCGGCGGGCCGCCCGAGGTCCGCCATGCCTTCGTACACGGTCGACATCCCGCTCCATCTCCACCACGCATACTGGCAACTGCCCAATGAGATGCGCATGGCCGTCGCGCTGCATCTGCTGGCGATGGCGGAGCTGGCGCCCCGGAGATACTCCGCCGTGGACGGGGGGCCGAGCCGCAGTGACATCGCCGGCCTGGACGCGGGCGAGCACCTCGTGGAGCTCGGCGGGCTCTGGTTCTCCTATCGCATCACCCCTCAGGAGAACCTCTTGCGGTTGCTGGATTTCGGGGGCACGACGCGGGGTGTCCCCGCCACCGCGCCCTCCACCTGGAGGAACCACCTGCTGGACCAGGATGTCTGGACCAACGAGGGCGGCGGCAGCCATGCCCTGGCGCGGGGGGACGACGTTGCGGGGACCTGAAGCCTCCCGCGCGCGGAGCACGCGCGTGGGCCCGAGCGGGCGTGGCCTCCTCTTCAGTTCATCGTGGAGCCGCGCAGCCGCGCCCCCAGCACAGCGGCCTCGTCCGTGTCGCGCAGCACCACCAGCGTCTGCACGTAGTACGCGAGCGCCCACAGGTTCTCCTCGGGAATGGCTCCCTTCCACGTCGGCATGGCCGCGCCGCCCACGCCCGCCGCGATGACCCGGTAGAGGTCCTCGCGCTGACGCTCGGGTGTGTACGGCGCGCCTTCGATGGTTTCTCCCACGGGCCAGATAGTGCGCAGGGGCTGGAAGAGGAAGTCTGGCGGGAGCACTTTCTGCGTGCGCGTGGGCTCGCCGTTCGCGTCCACCTCCACGGGGTGGTCGGACTCACGGACCTGCGCGGTGTAGGGGTCCACCTTGGACAGGTCCACGTCGCGACCCGAGGCCTTCTTCATCAACGCGGCGAGCTCCGCGCGCGGAAGGTACGCGACGTGACAACTGGCGCAGCCCGCGTTGCCCGCGCCCGACACGTGGTAGGCGACGCGGCCCCGCTCGATGGCCTCCGCCTCACGGCCTCGCCACGGGTCGGGTGACATCTCCAGCGGCTTGCCCGGAGCCTCTTCCTTCCAGCGAGGGCTGAAGGTCTTGAGGTATTGCACCACCGCGTCGAGGTCCGCGTCGGGCACGTCCCACGCGAACATCGGCGTGCCATGGAGCCCTCGTCGCAGCGTGCGCTTCAGCGCCTCGTCCGTGGGCAGCTCTCCGACGGAGACGCCGCCGAACTTGAACAGTCCCTGACGGAAGCTGCGAGGCACGGGCCGCATGCCCCGTCCCGCCGGGCCTTGCCCGTCGCCCTGCGCTCCGTGACAGGAGGCGCAGTAGTACGCGTACACCGAGTGCCCACGCACCAGCGTCTCCTCGGAGAGGACGCGGCCGTCGGCGAGCCTCAGGGGCTCGAACGTGGGCGAGCTCCTCGAGCGACACCCCGCGAGCGACACCAGGAGCAGCAGGGCCGACAGCACACGAGAGGTCATGGGAGGTACACCGCGATGAAGAGGAACACCCACGTCACCGTCACGAAGTGCCAGCCCAGGGCCCAGGTCCGCCAGGAGGCTCGCACGTCCGCTCCGCGCAGATGACGCCAGCAGCAGGCGAAGAGCCCGAGCTCCACCGCGAGCACGTGCAGCGCGTGCAGCGCGGTGAGACCATGGAAGGCCGACGCGGACACGCCGCTCTCGGGGATGCGCAGGTGCTCGGTCCACCAGGCCCGGTGCATCCACATCGCCTGGAGCCCGAGGAACCCGAGCCCCGCGGCCCACACTCCCCAAGTTGCCCACAGGGGACGAGGGCCCTCGCGGCGTGAGCCCAGGTGCAGGGCCGCGCTCCCCGCGACGAGCAGGAGCCCCGTGAGGCCCAGACCCCACGTGGGCACCCGCGGCGACGGCCACGCCTCGCGCATCCGGTACCAGCCCACCGCGAACACGAGCGCCGCGAAGAACATCGCCCACGCGGACAGGCCCAGCACCGTGCCGAGCCACTGGGTCGCCTCGGCCCGGGTGTCCGCTTCGGGCCGCGGGCTCATGACGTGCGCTCCAGGAGGGGCAGCGGGCTGCTGATGGCTGGAGACTCCGCGGGCAGCGCCTCCGCCTGCCCCACCCAGTCGCGGCCCAGTTGCTCCAGCACCTCCGGCTGGGACAGGGCATGTGGCCCGCGCAGCACGACGGGGAGCTGCTCGAAGTTCTCGTCGCTCGGAGGGCTGGCCGCGCACGTCCACTCGAGCGTGCCCACCTGCCACGGGTTCGCGTCCGCCACGCGCCCGCGCCAGAGCGTCCACACCAGGTTCACGACGAACAACACCTGCGCGGCCCCGAGCAGGAACGCGCACGCCGTGGTCCACTGGTTCAGCGGCAGCAGGTGCTTCAGGTACGTGTACTGGTACGGGTCATAGAGCCGGCGCAGCTGTCCCGCGTAGCCCGCCGCGAGCTGTCCGCCGAAGACCCCGAGGAACAGCACCGCGCTCGACACCACGTGCGCCTTCGCGAGCCCTTCGTGAAGCTGTCGCCCGAACATCTTGGGGAACCAGAAGTACAGCCCCGCGAAGACGCCCAGGAAGCTGGCCGCGCCCATGGTCAGGTGGAAGTGCCCCACCACCCACAGCGTCCCGTGCAGGGGCACGTCCGTGGCCACCGCCCCCAGCGCGAGCCCGGTGATGCCGCCCAGTCCGAACACCCCCATCGTCGAGAGCGCCGCGAGCATCGGCGAGGTCAGCCGCACGCTGCCGCGCCACAGCGTCATCAGCCAGTTGAGGAACATCACCTCCGCCGGCAGCGAGATGAGCAGCGTCAACACCATGAACGTGCGCCCCAACAAGGGCGACATCCCGCTGGTGAAGAGGTGGTGCGCGTAGACCAGCCCGCTCAGCGCGGACACCACGCCCATGGCCCCCGCCGTCAGGCGATAGCCGTGCGCGGGCTTGCGGCTGAAGAAGGACACCAGGTCCCCCACCATGCCCCACGCGGGCAGGATGAGGATGTAGACCTCCGGGTGGCCGAACAGCCAGAACAGGTGCTGGTACACCACCGGGTCCCCGCCGCCGCCCACCGCCGCCGCGCCCGCGATGAAGAACTGTGTCCCCAGCAACCGGTCCATCAACAGCAACACGGTGGCGGCCGCCAGCACCGGCACGAAGAGCACGTTCAACACCGACGCGAAGAACAGGCCCCACACGGTGAGCGGCAGTCGGCCCCAGGTCATCCCGGGCGCTCGGCATCGCGCCACCGTGACGACGAAGTTCAGCCCGTACGTGAAGGCCGAGACACCCGCGCACAACACCGCCACCGTCACCAACGTCTGGCCCAGGCCCGGGGTGAACGCGGTGGTCGACAGCGGAGGGTAGGCCGTCCACCCCGCGCTCGCGGGCCCCAGCCGCACCGCGAACGAGGCGAGCACGAGGGCGCCGCCCAGCGCGTAGACCCAGAAGCCCAGCGTCGACAGCCGGGGGAACGCGAGCCTCCGCGCGCCGATGGCCAGGGGCAACACGAAGTGCCCCAGCGCGCCGAAGAGCAGCGGCGTCACCGCGAAGAAGATCATCACCAGGCCGTGCATGGTGAAGACGGAGGTGTACGTGGGCGGCGTCAGCGCGCCTCGGGACTCGGGCAGCGCCCACGCGAGCCCAGGCACGGGCTGCCCCGGCCACGCCCACTGCCAGCGGATGAGCAGCGCCAGCAGTCCGCCCAGGAGGAGGAAGCCCAGCCCGCTCCACAGGTAGCGCCGGGCCACCTGCTTGTGGTCGACGCTCACGGCGTCCTCCAGTCCCAGCCCCAGTGGGCCGCGACGTCGTCCGCGTCGTACGCCTGGAGCGCCTGTCGCCCCGCTTCGCGCAGCCACGCGGCGTACGCCTCCGAGGACAGGGCGCGCAGCTCACCGCGCATCCGGTAGTGGCTGGTGCCGCAGTGCTGGTAGCAGGCCACCTCCCACGTGCCCTCGCGCTCGGCCTGGAACCAGGTCTGGTTCACGCGGCCTGGAATCGCGTCCACCTTCACGCGGAAGTGCGGCAACGAGAAGCCGTGCACCACGTCCGTGGAGACGAGCTGCACCCAGACGGGGACGCCGGCGGGGACCCGCAGGTCGTTCCACGTCACCACGTCATCGGGCGTGTTGAAGCGGCCGTCCTCGCCCGCGTAGCGCGCCTCCCAGGACCACTGGTGCGCGTTGATTTCGATGCGCACCGTGCGCGGGTCCTCGGCGGGGACCTGGAGGTTCCACAGCACGTCCCGCAGGTAGCCCTCCGAGCCCACCAGCAGCGTCCCGTCCACGATGAGGAATGTGGTCAGCGCCAGGCCGAGGACGAAGGCGATGGAGCGCTTGGTGCCTCCGTCCGAGGCCGCGCGCCTCGCGCCCCGGAAGCGCCACACCGCGATGAGCATCCAGCCGAGCGCAATCGCCGCGAGGCCCGCCTCGAAGCGGTGACTCCACCCGAGCAGCGCGTCGATGCGAGGGCCGCGGGTGCTCGCGTTCTCGGGCAACGCGAGGGTCATCAGCCCGGAGGGCGCTTCCGTGTCCGTCGAGACAGGGGCGGCCCCTTCGACGGGGGTGCTCATGTCGGGTCCTTCCGGGTGTCCTCACGGCTGGCGCGACGCACGGCCCACACGCCCACGCCCAGGACCACGAAGGGCGTGAGCATCAAGCCCACCACGAGCAGCACCGAGCGCACCGCGGACTCCGGCTCCCTGAGCGAGCACGTCGCGCAGGCCCAGGCCTCCACGGGCAGCAGGGACAGGAGCGTCAGCATGAGGGATGCGGCGGCGTGCGCCTGGCTCGCGACACATCGACGAGACGTGGTGCTCCGTGAGGGCTTCACGCCCGACATCGAAGACCGGGCGGTCCACCGGCGCCAGCCGCCTCGAGGGGACTCGCCGCCTCGGCCTTCCTCGGGCGTCGGGTGGGAAGCCAGAGGCGCGGTGGCACCTCGGAAGGACTCTTCGTCCCGGCAGTCCTCCCAGGTTGGGGCGAGCGACGGGCGCGCAGAGGCGCCTCGAGGAGGCTCGTGGCCTCGGCCGCCCTTGGGTGTCGAGCCGGGGCAGCACGCCGGTCGAGCCTCGGACCGGACGAAGATGCCTCTGCCCGCTCCCGGGGGGCGGGATGCGGCTCGTCGACCCGGGTTGGAGCGCTCACCGTTCATCACCGCCCTCCCGGCTAGCACGCGAGAGTGGCCGCCTCAAGCCGAGGCCCTCCTCGGCTCGGCTGCCCACCGGGGTGGCCTGTCACCGACTACACCTCGCGAGTAGGCGGGTTGGCCCCTGCGACACCTCGGCGCTTGTGCCCTCCCAGGCCTTTCGTTAGTCCCAGGCCCATGTCCGCCGAATCGCCCCTCGCGCTCCCCCAGGCCCGTCTCACCCAGCGCCCCGCCTTCTGGGCCGGCCTGGCCGTCATCGCCCTGGGACTCACCGCCGCCCTGGGCCTGTCCCTGGTGCGCGGAAGCAGCGAGCCGCTGCCCCGGCTCGGCACCCTCCCGGACTTCTCGTTCACCCGGCAGGACGGACAGCCCTTCGGCAATGCCCAGCTCCGCGGGCACCCCTACATCGCCAACTTCATCTTCACTCGCTGCCCCACCATCTGCCCCGCGTTCACCCGGAAGATGGCGCACGTGCAGAAGAGCACCGACGCCCACGGCACGGGCCTCCAGCTCGTCTCCTTCTCCGTCGACCCGAAGTACGACACCCCCGAGCGCCTCGCCGAGTACGGCCAGACGCACGGCGCCAACTTCGCCCGCTGGAGCTTCCTCACTGGCGACTACGCCGTCCTCCAGGCCGTCATCGTCCAGGGCTTCAAGGTCAGCATGGGCCGCGAGGCCGGCGCCCCCGAGGATGACCTGACCTCCATCTTCCACGGCTCCCACTTCGTCCTCGTGGACTCGAAGGGGGAGATTCGCGGGTACTACGACAGCGCCGACAGCGACTCGACGGACCGGCTCCTCGTCGACGTGAAGCGGCTGATGCGCGAAGAGGCGTGAGGCGGGCAGGGCCCGTGGATCCGGGATGATTGATCCGCGGAGCGGCGCTCCCATCGCGCGTGTGAGGCCGCCAGTTCGCCGCTCCCCTCCGGCCACGCCACGAATCTCCTGGCCTCGCGAGCCGGGTGGACTCAATCACTCACAGTATGACTTCGGGCTCCCGATTCTCGAGGAATGAGGATCATCCGGCCTCCCCTGTCGCGTGAGCCGAGCCCGAGCGACAGCTCGACCCTCGCGGGTATCGGCCCGTCCGAAGCGCAGGCCGCGCTCCGCATGGACCCAGGACGGGCCCCGCCTCCCGCGCGGGACCCGCTCCCGTCTCCACCCCGTGAAGCCGAAGGGCCGGCCCCGCGTGGCGGAGGACCGGCCCTCGTCGCATGCCCACAAACCGAAGGGCCGGCTCCTCTCTCTCGGAGGACCGGCCCTCGTCGCATGCCCACAAACCGAAGGGCCGGCGCCTCTCTCTCGGAGGTGCGGCCCTCGTCGCATGCCCACAAAGCCGAAGGGCCAGCGGCTCCCTCTCGGAGGTGCGGCCCTCGTCGCATGCCCACAAAGCCGAAGGACCGGCGCCTCTCTCTCGGAGGACCGGCCCTCGTCACATGCCCCGCAAAGCCGAAGGGCCGGCCCCGCGTTGGCGGAGGACCGGCCCTCTGGCTTGCCACCTCATCGCGCCAGGGGCGCGAGGTGCCTTACTCGATGAAGGCGGCGTGGCGCTGCGCGATGATGTTCTGCACGTTCTGCTGACCGAGGACGTTGTCCGTCCACGCGCCCACCTTCTCGGCGCCAGCGCGAACCTGCTCGGCGACCTTGGTCACGTCCTCGATCTTCGAGGTGGCCTTCGCCAGCGCGCCGATGCCGCCGATGGGGCCCTCGCCGACCAGCGACGTCACGCCCTGCTTCAGCAGGCCGTCCACCACCGGGGCCAGGAACTTGCCCACGTAGGGGATCTTGTTGATCTGCTCGCTGATCTTGTTGGTGATGGGCTCGATGATCTCCGAGGCCGGCTTCTTCAGGAAGCCCAGGAGCTTCTCACCGAACTTCGCGATGCCACCGGCGATGCCGCCGACCTTCTCCGCCGCGGTGCCAACGGTCTTGATGACGTTCTGGAACAGCTTCGCGGGGTTCAGCTTGTCGAACAGGCCCATGGTGACACCTCAAAGTTCGCGGGGGACGCGGAAGTTTTTGGGAGAAGGAAGACTCGAAGTGATTCTCGACAGGGCGGCTGAATAGTTTCCGCCAGAATTTCCGTGAGAATTTCTCCGGACTTCCGCCCCCCGGGGCAGGACCTCAGGCCCTGCCACCACCGCCCCGCTTGATCTGATCCAACATCGCCTGCCGGGCCGCGGCGTCCTGGTTCCCCCCCGTGGAGGGAGCCTGGGTCGTCGTCGACGGAGGCGCGTCCGCGTTCAGGGAGGGCTTGCCCGCGGTGCCCGGGGTGGACTTCTCGAACTTGGAATTGTCGAAGTCCGGCGCCGACCCGGGCAGCTCGCCCTTCATGCCCCGGATGAGCAGATCCGCGGCCTCATCGGAGGTCACCGGGGTGATGCCGTTCTTCTTGAGCTCCTCGTCGGGGACGATGTTGAGCTCCGGCTCCAGGTCCTTGTCCTGCGCGTACTTGAGGACCAGCTCCACGTAGTCCTCCAGCTTCATGCCGACAGCCTTGGCGATCTTCTTGGTGTCCGCGTCGTTCAGCAGCTCGGCGCGAACGACCTCGATGGGCCGCTTGAGCCCGCGCTTGGGCTTGGCGGGGGCGTTATCCTGAGACATGTGATGCTCCGACGAAGAAAGGACGTGGGCGAAACTCTAGCCCAGTTTTTCTCGTTCACACATTCTCGCCCCCGCCTCCCTCTGACGACAGCGCCGCGAGGGCTCGCTGGTAGGTCTCCAGGTCCGCCTGGGAGAAGAGCACCACCGTCACCTTCTCCAGCTGGGGAAGCCGCCCGAGCGCCGCCCGGATTTCCCGGAGCGCGATGAGCGCCGCCCGCTCGATGGGGAAGCGGTACACGCCCGTGGAGATGGACGGGAACGCCACCGAGCGCAGGCCGTGCTGCTCCACCAGGGCGAAGACGCTCTTGTAGCACCTCGCGAGCGTGGCCTCCTCGCCCCGGGCCCCCC
>NZ_SRLW01000376.1:0-8184 GCF_006518215.1 Myxococcus sp. AB025B | reverse complement strand
GAGACAGGTTCGACCGCTCGGTGACGCGACAGGCGGAGGTGCTGGAGGCCTGGATGGAGCGCCTGGGCGTGGTGGACGCGGCGGTGGTGGGGCACGACGCGCGCCCTCGCGGATGGCGGCGATGGAGTGGGTGGCGGAGAAGCCGACGGAGCCGGGAGTAAGGGCGGTGTTCGCGGACATCGTGAAGACGGTGGGCCCGCCGGGGGTGCCGGGGGAGTACCGGGCGCTGGCGTGCTGGCCGGGATACCTGGAAGCGGCGTGGCGTCGGCTGAAGCCTCGAATCGGGGACGCGTCGTACCAGCAGGCGGCGGAGGTGCTGCGTGAGTCCGCGAGGCGGCGAGCGCGAGAGCTGCCGTACGTGGTGACGCTGAGCCGCCAGCGGGTGATGGCGCTGGGGGAGGACGCGGACGCGGTGCTGAAGGTGACGGAGGACCTGGAGCGACGAGGCACGGTGTTGCTGCTGAACCTCTCGCAGCTGGTGCAGGACGTGCCGGACATGCTGCGCCAGCCGATGCCGGGCGCCGCGAGGCTGGTGCCGGACTGGGTCGCGGCGGAGGAGCTGCGATGAGCCTGCGCGATGCGTGGGCGGTGGTGGCGTCTCTTGCTGACACGCGCGGCGCCGCGGCCCTGCCTTCAGGAGACGCGGTGATGGCATGGGCACTGGCCGCGCCGCCTGGTGACGCGGTGAGTGACGGACCCGGTGGTGGCGGAAGCACCGCGATGGGCTGTCGTGGTGCGAGGAAGGGATGGTCGTGCCTCTGGATGGCGCAAGCCGCGACGAGGTGCATGACGGAGCCGATGGCGACGGAGGAGCAGCGATGAACTGGCGCGAGTGGCAGGGGCGGCAAGAGGTGATGGAGTCGGGTGGCCACTTCGTGAGCTACGTGGACTGGGGCAAGGGGCCGCCGGTGGTGTTGCTGCACGGCATCCCGACGTGGAGCTATCTGTGGAGCGGGCTGGCGCGAGCGCTGGCCGCGTCGCACCGGGTGCTGGTTCCGGACCTGTTGGGGTACGGCTTCTCCGACCGGAGAGACAGGTTCGACCGCTCGGTGACGCGACAGGCGGAGGTGCTGGAGGCCTGGATGGAGCGCCTGGGCGTGGTGGACGCGGCGGTGGTGGGGCACGACGTGGGAGGCGGCGTGGCGCAGCAGCTCGCGGTGCGCTACCCGCGGCGCGTGAGTCGGCTGTGTTTGATGGACAGCGTCTGTTACGACGCGTGGCCGCTCGCGCTGATGTCGCAGCTCGGCACGCCGGGGATGGCGAGGAAGCTGTCACCCGAGCGGATGACGAAGCTGCTGCGATTGGGGCTGAAGAAGAAGGGCTTCGTGAAGGCGCAGTCGGCGGAGCTGCTGGAGGGGCTGCTCGCGCCCTACACGACGGAGGTCGGCTGGGTCTCGCTGTCGCGCAACGCGGTGGCGCTGAACACGAACCAGACCCAGGAGCTGGCGCCGAAGCTGGGCCAGCTCGCGGTGCCGACGCTGGTGATGTGGGGCGCGGAGGATGGACTGCTGCCCGCGAAGTACGGCGAGCGCCTGGTCTGGGACATCCCGGGTGCGCGGTGGATGCAGGTGCCGGACGCGGGGCACTTCGTGATGTGGGACGCGCCGCACACGGTGGCGATGGAGCTCTTCCGTTTCATCGAGGGCGCCTCTCCGGTGAACCATGCCCAGGTGCGCACGGTGGCGGAGGAGCTCTGGGGCACAGAAGCGCCCGTGGCCTGAGTCGAAGCGGAGGGGCGAGTGTGTTGGTGCTCGCGCGCGGAGCGTGCACGCGCTAGAGGGCGCGGCATGCGTGACCGAATCCAGGCGGTGCTTCGCCAGCTGGCCCAGTCGTCCGAGCTCGAGGCTCGCTGGCTGCACACCCTGTCCCTGATGGAGTTCATCGGCGCGAGGAAGATTTCGCGCACGGTGGCGGACCGGCATCCGTCGTTGAGCGTGCTCGAGCACCTGGCGGACGAGACGCGCCACGCCTTCGCGTTCAAGCGCCTGTCCGCCGAGCTGGCGGGGAGCGAAATCACCACGTTCCTGTGTCCGGAGGGCGCGGGCCGCTATTTCCAGGCGCTGGACCACGAGCTGGCGAAGTGGGCCACGTCGTACACGGGCGCGCCGGACGTGTACCTGCACTACCTGCTCACGACGACGGCCATCGAGCGTCGCGCGATGGTGCTCTATCCGCTCTACAAGGCGGCCACGCGCAGCCTGAGCGTGAAGGAGGAGCTGGGTCGCGTCGTCACGGAGGAGCAGGGCCACCGGCGCACCATCGAGGACGCGTGCGTGGCCCGGCTCTCCGCGGTGGGCGCGTCACTGGACGACGCGCTGGCGCTGGAGGAGCGGCTGTTCGGGGCCTTCATCGAGGAGCTGGAGCCCGTGGTGGCGAGCGAGCTGTCCGCCCTGCCCGTGGCCCTGAGCGCCACGGGCGCACCTCGGACCTATTCCGAATCCGAGGCCTGAGCCGCCGCGTCGTCCTGGGTGAGCACGAGCTTCTGCTCGTGCCACCGCGCACGCAGGTTCCGAGCCTTGCGCGCGCGCTTGCGACTGAGCTCCACGCCGATGGCCTCGAGGCCCATCGCGTTGGCCACGGCGAGCGCGGTGCCATGGCCGCAGAAGGGGTCCACGACGGTGCGCGTGGGGGTGTGCTCGAGGATGAAGCGGCACGCGAGCTGACACGCCTCCACGCCCATGCCGCGGGTCCACGTGACCTCGCCCGCGTCGGGGAGCACATCGGCGGTGGACTTCCCCAGGTCGACGCGGATGCCGCGAGAGAGGCACAGCATGTGGGAGTACGCGGGCCGACCGAAGGTCACGGTGCCGGGGGCGCGGCGACAGACGACCTTGTGCCAGAGCAGCCCCAGTCCCGACTCCTCGGCGGCGCGCGAGACGAGGTAACCCTTGTCGACCCAGAGCCCCGCGTCCTTCACATCCGTCTGGTAGAAGATGGCCACGCCGTCATCGGGCACGCGCGACATGACGAGCGCGGCCGCGCGGATGAACCACGCCTTCCACTCGGTGAGGGACAGCGTGGGGAACTCGGACGCATCCGGGAGCGAGGCCACCGCCGAGCAGCCCGTCAGGATGGGTTGCGCCGCGAGCCACGTCAGCGCGTCCTCGCAGTGCACCGTTCGCCCGGCCGTGGTGTGGAGCATCCCCTCTCGTTATCACTCCACGAGCCAACCTCACACGTACCGGCGGCGAATGCCTACATGGGAATGTTGAGCCACTCCCGGGTGTCCTGACTTGCTTTCGCTCCCGCACATTAATTCAATGCTGCTTTATCCTTTTCGTCCGGAGAGACGACATGCCCACGATTTCCGCAACTGACGGGACTTCACTTCACTACCGAGTCATCGGTGACGGGCCGCGCACGGTGGTGTTGGTGCACGGGTGGATGGTGTCGGGTGCGGTGTGGGACGGGCTGGTGGAGCGGCTGGACCTGACGGGGTTGCGGCTGGTGATTCCGGACGCGCGAGGCACGGGGCAGTCGGGCAAGGCGGCCGGCGGCTACACGCTGGAGGGCCTGGCGAGGGACGTGCTGACGGTGGTGGACGCGGTGGGTGCGGAGCGCTTCACGGTGGTGGGGCACAGCATGGGTGGGCAGCTGGCGCAGTGGGTCGCGTCGGAGGTCCCCGCGCGGGTGGACGCGCTGCTGCTGCTCAACACGGTGCCGGCGTCGGGATTGCCGCTGCCTCCGGACGCGGCGGGGCTGTTCCGCACGTCGGCGGGAGACCGCGAGAAGCAGAAGACCATCCTGGGGCTCGCGTGCAAGAAGCTGCCGCCGGAGCAGTTGGAGGTCTTGTTGAAGGACGCGGGCGCGGTGAGCGCGGCGTCGATTGAGGGCGCCTTCGATGCGTGGACGAAGGGGGGCATCCAGGAGCGGCTGGCGAGAATCACGGCGCCGACGTTGGTGGTGTCCACGGATGACGCCTTCCTGCCGCCAGCCTTCTTGAGGGAGGCCGTGGTGGCGCCCATCCAGCGTGCGCGCATGGCTCACATTCCGGGCCCCGGTCACTATCCGCACGTGGAGCACCCCCAGGAGACCGCGGCGGTGTTGTCCGCCTTCCTGGCCGGCTCCGCGCCCGCCTGATTCCGGCTTCGAGGGAGGCATCACGATGGCCTGGAGCATGTCCTTCGACTACGACGCGCCGAACGATGTCGTGACGGCGAACTTCACGGACTGCGTCCTGGTGAATGAGGAGGATGTCCTGCGATGGCGGCGTGAGGTGGAGGTGCACCTCGCGCGCTACGCGGGCTCGGGCAAGGTGGACCTGCTCATCAACCTGGATGGGTTGGTGGTGAAGTTCACCGCGGGCCGGGTCTTCGGCAAGGAGCGCCGCGAGGTGCTCGAGCGCTACACGCACCGCTCGTACCGCTTCGGTGGTGACGAGATGACGCGCATGTTCGTGCTCACCAGTGGCGCCATCAACGGCGCGGCGGTGAACCACTACCTGACGCGAGACGAGGCGCTCGCCGCGCTGAAGGCCGAGCGCGAGGCCTTGCGTCAGCGGGGCCCGTCTCCGTTCGGCGGTGGCTTCATCGGCGGCAAGGTCTGAGGCGCGAGGGCCCGCGCCCGGCGCATCACCTGTCGCACCGTCCTCCCAGCACCCATGGATGGACGCTGGGAGGACGCTCCCCGTGGGATGTGTGTGTCATCGGCCTGACGAGGACCTGCCTCGTGGGGAGGTGTGGGGCAGGAGCCGGGCAGGCGGTCCTGGTGGGGAGCGTGGCCGGTTGCTTGGGAGGCCGCGTGCTTGCCGATATCGTGTGGCACCCGACATCGCTGAGAGGACGTCACCATGAACCGAGCGAACTCGATGCGCCTGGCCCTGCTCGCTGGCGCGCTGGTGCTGTCCGTGGGGTGCCATCTCGAGGAGCCCTTGGGGGTGAGCCCGGAGGCCACGGGCTCGCTGCGCGTGGTGACGGTGTTGCCGCGCTCGCTGCCATTGGACCAGGTGGCGAAGGTGGAGGTGACGGTGACGCCGACGCAGGGCGAGCCGGTCTCGACGGTCCTCGAGGGCGCGGGTGACTCCTGGGGCGGACTGATGAGGAGCCTGCCCCCGGGCCGCGTGGGCACGGTGAGGGCGCGGGTGCTGGACGCCGCGGACGGGGTGGTGGGAGAGGTGAGCGTGGCGGACGTGGAGCTGGAGAAGCACCGTCCCGCGCTGCTCGTGCTGGTTCCCCATCGGGTGAATCCCTCGTTGGGGAGCACGGCGCCCATCATCGATGCGGTGGTGGGCTCACGCGCCGCGGTGTCTCCGGGAGAGTCCATCCGGTTCCGGGTGGTGGCGCGGGGCGCGGAGACCTCGGAGACGCTGACGTATGCGTGGGAGGCGGTGGAGGGACAGTTCACCGACAAGGGTGTCTCGGATGCGGAGTGGACGGCGCCGCTGCGCCGCGGGCCGGATGCGTTGACCTTGAAGGTCATGGGGGCGCAGGGGGCGGTGTCCACGCTGCGGTTCTCCGTGGACGTGGCGCTCGGAGGTGGGTGGGGAGCTGCGCACGAGGCCTCGCTGGAGCGCGACCCGGTGGTGACGGAGCTGGGCGCCCGGCCGGGCTCCCAGGTGCGAGTGGGCACGCCGGTGGAGCTGGAGGTGACGGCGGTGGATGACGATGGGGACCTGCTCTCCTACGCGTGGACGTCCACCTGCGAGGGCGAGTTCGAGGACGCGACCTCACCGACGACGCGCTTCACGCCGATGGAGGCGCCCCAGGTCGCGTGTGACAATTGCCAGTTGAGCGTGAGGATTTCCGACAACGCGACGAGGGCCTCGCAGGTGCGCTCGTTGAATCTGTGCGTGACGAACCCCCAGCCGCCGACGCTCACGGAGGTGACGCAGTCCTCCGAGGACGCCTTCGCGGGGCAGATGGTGCGGCTGTCCGCGTCCGCGACGGACCCGCAGGGGGAGCCGCTGACCTTCGCGTGGACGGCGAACACGGGGCTCCTGGGGAACATGGCGCGAGGGGCCGGAACGGGCTCGGCGGACTGGGTGATGCTGTCCTGCGCCCCGAGGGATGTGACGCCCACCATCACGCTGACCGTCACGAATGCCTCCGGGTTGAGTGTGACGCGAGTCCTGGTGGTGGAGTGGGAGGACCTGTGGTGTGACGAGCATGCGCCGTGTCCGGCGGTGTTGGGAGCCTCGACGGTGACGTTGACGGCGGATTGCACCACGGCGCAGACGGTGTGGATTCCGGACGGGTACACGCTCGACGGTGGCGGCCACGTGCTCACGGCGGTGGACCCTCGCGACGGCCGCTTCCGAGGCGCGGTGTTGAGCAGCCTGGGGACGACGGCGCATGTGAGGGACGTGACGGTGGCGGCGCGAGGGTTGTCGGAGCTGACGTGTGACGCGGGCTCGGCCCGGCTGCGCGGCATCCTGTTCGACGGCGCGAGCGGCTCCATCCTCGACAGCGTGGTCCGGGACGTGAACCAGAAGGAAGGGGAGGGGGGCTGTCAGGAGGGTGTGGCCATCGAGGTGCGCAACGCGCGCGACGCCGAGTCGGTGACGCACGTGGAGGTGCTGCGCAACCACGTGGTGGGCTACCAGAAGGCGGGCATCGTCGGCACGGGCAAGGTGGAGCTGAACCTGGAGGACAACCGTGTCGAGGGCGGTGGGCCCGTGCCCTTCATCGCGAGGAACGGCATCCAGTTCAGCGACGGGGCCACGGGGCGGGCCACGGGCAACCGCGTGACGGGGCACGCCTACACGGGAGACTCCGCGGTGGCCTCGGGCATCCTGGTCGCGGGCGGGGCGTACTACGGGTTCGCGCTGTGCGAGGACATCGTCCTCTTCGAGAACACGGTGGAGGACAACGACGTCGGCATCAATCTGTCTCAGGGAGAGGCGGGCGGAGGGCCACTGGCGGTATCGACCCGGCTCCAGGTGTCGCGAAACACCGTGACCCACCGCGGGCCGGTGACGAACGGCTATCCGTACCAGGCGGGCATCTCCGACCTGGGGGGCGCCAACGCCATCAGCCAGAACAAGGTGAGCGGGCCCGGGTATGACCGAGGCACGCAGCCTGGGGCCACCTTCGATGTGGACGTGGTGGCGGGCGCGGCTTCCCAGCTCTTCTTCATGACCCCGGCGCGAGAGACCGCGGTGGGCCGATGCTCGGAGGGTCTGGTGGTGCAGAGCCAGGACAGTCGAGGCAACCTGTCCGCACTTGCGGCCCCCTCGCTGACGTTGGAAGGGACGGGACCGGCGGCGGCGGGGGTGTCCCTCTTCGCGGATGCGACCTGTACGACGCCGCTGGCGACCTCGGGAGACGGGTGGTCGCTGGTGCTGGAGAGGACGCAGCAGGAAGCGACGTTCTATTTCCAGGCGGCGCAGGTGGGAGAGCTGACGCTCACGGTGAGCGGGGACGGCGTGACGGGCTCACAGCTCCAGCGCGTGCGGTGATGCATCGATAGGGAGCGGAGGCTCCCAGTCTCCATGTAGGTGCATGGAGTAGCTGGAACGGGCGTCCGAGCCAGTGGGACAAGTAGACGACCCAAGGCTCGTTCTCTTGGTTGGGCTCACGCCGAGCTCCCAGGGTCGAGCGTTTCCGAGGCGTGGATTCAAGGACGGCGCCCGGTGGTTCACGGTCGCAGCGGGAGTTCCTCCAGCAGGTTGGCTGGAGCCGTGCCCGGGTGAGATCCAACGGGGGACGGGGTGGGGTGGAGAAATCCGACGCGCCCTGTCACGAAAAGTTGATGCGTTTCCAGGATCAGTGGTACATGCCGCTCCCCCGCAACGAAGCCGCGCACTGGCGCGGAGCACTTCGTGGTGGGAGCAGGAACATCGACGGAATACAGCGGTCAACGAAGCGAGTTGACAGGAGACGCGGCGGTGATAGAAGCCGCGCCCCCGACGAAGAAACCCGAGCGGTAGGCGGGCAGGAGCGGCGGGGTGGTCAACGAAGCAGCAGTTGACACGGGATGCGGCGAAGAGGTAGAAGCCGCGCCCCTCCGGAAGAAAGCAGCGGAAGCCACTGGGCGGCGCTGGGGACTTCGGGAGAGCAGCAAAGAAGAAAGCTGAAACTGAGTGGTTGACAGCGGACGCGAAGATGAAATAGAAGGGGCGCCCCGCTGACGCCGGAAAGAAGTCGAAGGCGGACGCAGGGTAGCAAGAAGTCGCGGTGGAGACAAGCGACTCGGTCTTTGAAAACCAAATAGCAAGCCCAAGAAGAAGAGAAGGATTGCGGAAAC
>NZ_SRLW01000375.1:0-8227 GCF_006518215.1 Myxococcus sp. AB025B | reverse complement strand
CTACACTTCTAGCTTCGTCGGCAGCGTCAGATGTGTATAAGAGTCAGGTACTGGAGCGATCCACGCAGCGGCCGCTGGCGCAGGTCTCATCTGCAGGGCAGGGCCGTGCACGCCGCCCACGAGGCCAGCTCCGCGGTCGACGTCGTCCGCCGCGACCTGGCCCAGCGCTCGCGCGGCCTGTTCTTCGAGTCCGTCAGTCGCTTCCGCTCGGAGCCCGTCGACGACGTCACCCTCACCGAGCGCGTCCGCGCGGCCCTCGGACGGGTCTGCTCGCATCCGGGCTCCGTGAAGGTGTCCGCAAGGGACGGCATCGTCACGCTCGAGGGCTCCATCCTGCTCGAGGAGCTCAAGTCCGCCGTCCCCTACCTCGGCCGCGTCCGAGGCGTGCGCGGCGTGGACAATCGACTGCTCCCCTTCGCCCAGCCCGGCCGCCAGTCCGAGCTCCAGGGCGGCATCGCGCGGCGACGCCCCTTCGGCTCCAGGCACTGGTCCCCCTCGTCGCGCTTCTTCGGCGCGCTCGGAGGTCTCTCCCTCGCATCCTGGGCGCTCCAGCAACGCGGTGTCCTGGGCTCGCTCCTGGGACTCGGCGGCGCGGTCCTCGGCATCCGCGCGCTCAGCAACCTGGAGCTGCGCCGGCTCACGGGCATCGGCGTGGGGCCTCGCGCCATCACCCTGCACAAGGACATCACCGTGAGCGCACCCGTGGAGGAGGTCTTCGCCTTCTGGGACGCGATGCAGAACTTCCCGCGCTTCATGACCCACGTGGACGAGGTGCGCGTCGACGAGCGCGGTCGCTCCTACTGGAAGGTCCGTGGCCCCGCCGGCCTCCACTTCGAATGGGAAGCCGTCGTCACGAAGCGAGTGCCCAACCAGTTCCTCGCCTGGAAGAGCGTGAAGGGCACCTCCGTGGAGAACGCCGGCGTCATCCACTTCGAGCCCACCGCGAAGGGCGGCACCCGCGTGGACATCCGCCTGTCATACAACCCGCCTGCCGGCGCCATCGGCCACGCCTTCGCCCGGCTGCTGGGCGTGGACCCCAAGCGGCAGATGGACGACGACCTGCTGCGCTTCAAGTCCCTGCTCGAGCGCGGGAAGGCCACCGGCCACGAGACCGTGACGCGCGAGTCCCTGGCCCCGAACCGGAGCGGGCGGACCTCCCTGATGCACTGACGCGCCGCCGTCACGCAGGATTTGCGCGCCCTGGGCCATGAGCTCCGAGGCGCGCACTTCTTGCGCGCCACCGGGTCGCCCGGACCCGCTGCGGGCTGGCGCGGTGCTTGCTGCGGAGTTGCTCGTCCGATGTGGGGCGAGCGGTTAATGTCCGCCCCGAAACCATGGCGGAAACCTTGTTCGAGGAGCTGAAGCGGTACGTGGGGTTCGGAGCGCGGGACGAGCTGTCACTCGTCGGCCTCCACTCCCTCGCGAAGCCGCACTTCCCCCGCATCGCGCGCGTCTTCTACGACCGCATCCTGGAGCACGAGGGCGCCCGCCAGGCGCTCGAGGGCGGCGAGAGCCAGGTGGGCCACCTGCGAGGCACGCTCCAGGTCTGGATGGACCAACTGCTGCGCGGCCCGTGGGATGAGGCGTACTTCGCGCTGCGCTGCCGCATCGGCCGCATGCACGTGCGAATCTCCCTGGAGCAGCACTACATGTTCGGCGCGATGAACGTGCTGCGCCAGGAGCTCAACGCCATCATCGACACGGCGTTCACCAGCCAGCCCCAGGTGCTCCACGACACGCGCGCGGCGCTCGGCCGCATCCTGGACCTGGAGCTGGCCATCATGCTCCACACCTACCGCGAGGACCTGCTCGCGCAGCAGGCGCGCACCGAGCGTCTGGCCACCTTCGGCCAGCTCGTCGGCTCCATCGGCCACGAGCTGCGCAACCCGCTGGGCGTCATCGAGACCTCGCTCTACATCCTGCGCAGCCGTCAGGGCGCGACCGTGGACGAGCGCACCGCCAAGCACCTGGACCGCATCGGCGAGCAGGTGGGCATCGCCAACCACATCGTGTCCGACCTGCTCGACATGATTCGCGACCGCCCCCTCCAGCGGCAGGAGGTCTGGTTGGACGAGGTCTGGCAGGAGGCCCTCAAGGCCGTGGTCCGCCCCGAGAGCGTCCGCGTCAGCGCGGAGGGCCTGGTGTCCCTGCCCGCGGTGCACGGTGACGCGGGGCAGCTGCGCCAGGTGTTCGTCAACCTGCTGGAGAACGCGGTGCAGGCGCTCGAGGAGTCCGGCGGGGACATCTCGCTCCACGGCTCGACGAGCGACGCCGGTCAGGTGGAGCTGGTGCTGGAGGACTCGGGGCCCGGCCTCAGCGAGGCCATCCGCGAGCGCCTCTTCGAGCCGCTGATGACCACGAAGGCGCGGGGCATCGGGCTGGGTCTGCCGCTCGTGCGCCGCATCCTGGAGCGGCACGGCGGCTCCATCACCTACGCGCCCCGGGCCGGCGCCGGTGCCCGGTTCGTGCTCCAGCTCCCCAAGTCCCCCGAGGAGGGCACTCGTGCGACGCTACCTCCTGCTCGATGACAACCGGGCGTTGGCGGAGAACCTCGCCGAGATCCTCCGCGACGAGGGCCACCAGGCCACCGTCGTCTCCACGGGCGACGAGGCCCTGCGCGCGGTGGGCGCCACGCGCTTCGACGCGCTGGTGACGGACATGCGCATGCCGGGGATGAGCGGCGCGGACGCGGTGCGCTGCATCCGGCGCGTGGACCCGGGCATCGCCACCGTCGTCATGACGGCCTATCCCCGCGAGGACGACCTGGAGACCGCGCGGCGCGAGGGGCTGCTCGCGGTGCTGCCCAAGCCCGTGCCCATCTCCACGTTGATGGAGCTGCTCGCCAACGCACGACGCGACGGCCTGGTGGTGGTGGCCGAGGACGACCCGGCGCTCAGCGACAACCTCTCCGAGCTGTTGCGCGCCAGGGGCTTCTCGTGCGTGACGGTGAGCTCCGCGCTGGACGCGGACCTGCTCTCCTGCGCGATGCCGTTCGCGGCGCTGGTGGACCTGCGCATGCCCGGAGGTCCGGACGGTGAGGCGCTGCGTCGCCTGCGCGCGCGCTTCCCCAGTCTGCCCACCTTCGTCATGACGGCCTGGCCGGACCTGGCGCCCCTCGGCGAGGGCGTGGACGTCTACTCGAAGCCCTTCGATGCCGGCGCGCTCATGGGCGCGCTGGAGACCGCGCACGCCGCGCGCCCCGTGTCCTCTCCATGACCGAGCCCACCTCCCAGTCCCCCGCGCGGGTCCTCGTCGTGGACGACAACGCGGCGTTCCTGGACAACCTCGATGAGCTGCTCGGCGACGCGGGCTATGTGGTGCACGCGGCGTCGACCTGTCGGGGCGCGCGGGAGAAGGCTCGCGACGGGTTCGACGTGGCGCTGGTGGACCTGCGGCTGCCGGACGGAGACGGCACGGCGCTGGCGGCGGAGCTGAAGGAAGGCGCGCCGGACTCGGAGGTGGTGCTGCTCACCGGCTTCGCCACGCTGGAGACGGCCGTGGCGGCGGTGCGCGCGGGCGCGTGCGCCTATCTCATGAAGCCCTGCGCGCCGCGCGAGCTGCTCCTGACGCTGGAGCAGGCGATGCGGCAGGTGCGCCTGCACGCGGAGAAGCGGGAGCTGGCCCGGCGCGCGCAGGTGACGGAGAAGCTGGCCGCGGTGGGGACGATGACGGCGGGGCTGTCCCACGAGATTCGCAACCCACTCAACGCCGCGGCCCTCCAGCTGTCCGTGCTGGAGCGTCGGGTGCGCAGGCTGCCGGACCACCAGCAGGGCACGTTGCTGGAGCCGCTCCTGCTCGTGCGCGACGAGATTCGCCGGCTGGACCACATCCTGGAGGACTTCCTCCAGTTCGCCCGGCCTCGTGAGTTCCGCCCCGGCTCCGTGGACGTGAAGGCGCTGGTGCGCCGCGTGGTGGACCTCTTGAGCAGTCAGGCGGAGACGCGCAAGGTGTCGCTGACGCAGGTGGTGCCGGAGTCGAACCTGCCCGCGCTCTCCGGTGAGGAGGAGCGGCTGCGGCAGGTGCTCATCAACCTGTGCCTCAACGCGCTGGAGTCCACGCCCGCCGGAGGCCACGTGACGCTCACCGTGGGCACCGAGGACACGCGCGTGTGGCTCACGGTGGACGACACCGGCTCGGGCGTCCCGGAGGCGATGAGGGATCGCATCTTCGAGCCCTTCTTCACCACCAAGGCGCAGGGCTCCGGGCTGGGGCTGCCCATCGTCCACGCCATCGTCACGCAGCACGGCGGGACGCTGGAGGTGGGCACCGCGCCGAGCGGCGGCGCCCGCTTCCTCCTGCGGCTCCCGATGGCGCGCTAGGACGACGCGCCACCAGGGGCTTCACGTCACTTCAGAAGCCGGCGACGGGAGGCGTCACCACGCTGGACGCGGAGACGCTCGCGCAGAGGATGCAGGCGCTCTGACTGGAGCCGTCCGCGCGCTTGCCCGGCTTGTCCGCGCTGGCGAGCTGCTGGTCCCTGCCGCCACCGGGCTCGTTGGTGAACCAGATGTCGAACTCGTAGTGCACGGGCACCGGCTTGCCGTCGAGCGTCGCGGGCTCATAGCGCCACGTCGTCAGGGTGCGGATGACGCCTTCCTCCAGACCGGAGAGGCTCTGCAGCGACTTGCAGTTGGTGACGCTGCCCTCGGTGGTGATGGTGCACCGGGTGACGATGGAGCCCTTGGGGACGGCGGAGATGCGCGAGCGCAGGTTCTGGGTGATGTCCTGGAAGGCGAGCCGCTGCCCGGACACGAAGCGGGGCGGGGTGATGCCGGGCCCCAGCGTGAAGGCGCCGTCGTCCTCCGGTTGGGGACGGGGCGGCGTCGGCGCGGCGGGCGGCGTCGTGGCCGGGGTGAGCGCGGGCAGCGCCGCGGCCATCACCTGCATCGAGATGCTGTCGTGCTCCACCTGTGCTTCGTCCACCGGCGTCTCGTGGCTCTCCACGGCCACGGCCTCGGAGGGGACGGCGGGCTCCACGTCGAGCGGGTAGGGCGTCCTGGGGAGCTGCGTGCGCGCAATCCCCTGCGTGTCGGGGATGAGCAGCGGCCGGGGGCTGGGCTCGCGCGCCTTGCGCGGCGCGGTCGAGACCTTGTGGAGCACGCGCGTCGGACGGCTGGGCGTCTTGGAAGTCAGGTCGAGCGGGAGGATGCGGGGCGCCGGAGCCACCAGCGGCCGATGTACGGGCGGCGTGGCTTCCGTGAAGGCGCGCTCGTGCTTCGCCACCGGCGCCACGTCCAGGGCCTGGGGCGCCACGGCCATGGCCGTCAGCGGCACCTGTGAGGAGCCCAGCGCCACGGCGAGCGCCGCGCCACCCAGTCCGCTCACCAGCCGCCACGAGCGACGAGGCGCCCGCGTGTCGGGGACCGACAGCAGCCGCCGGATGCGGCCCAGCAGCGAGCCCCCGTCCGCGCCCAGCGCGAGCAGCGCGGACGGCGGCGCGCGCAGTTGCTCGATGTGCGCCAGCGCACGGGCGTAGAGGACCGCGTCGCCACACGACTGCACGGCCTGGTCATCCGCGCAGTGCTCGCGCTCCTCGCGGATGCGGTGGGACAGCCACCAGACGGCCGGGTGGTAGAACAGGAACGTCTCCACCAGCGCCTGGAGCAGGTTGACCAGGTAGTCGTGCCGCTGGATGTGCGCGAGCTCGTGGGAGAGCACCGCCTCCAACTGCTGCGGCGACAGCCCGGTGATGGCCCCCGCGGGGACGAGGATGAGCGGACGCCACAGGCCGATGACCTGGGGCACGTCGATGCGCGTGGACGCCATCAGCCGCACGGGGCGCGACATCCGCAGCTTCGCGAGCGCGCGCTCCATGGCCTCGCGCCAGTCGCTGTCGGGCTCGCGGGTGTGCAGCCGCGACAGCCGCTGCGCCGCGTACCAGGAGACGAGCGTCCGGGCCGACAGCAGCAGCACGCCGGCGCACCACGCCGGCAGCAGCCAGGGCCGCAACAGCTCCAGCCAGGTCACGGTGACCTCGGCCGTGGGCGCCAGGTCCGCCACCACGACCTCCCGGGTCACCGCCACCGGAGCGAGCGCCTGGGGGGCGAGGCCCACCGAGGCCGCCGCGGCCGGCCCCTCCATGAGGGCCCGCAGGAAGGTCACGAGCGGCAACACCGCCATGGTCGCGAGCCCCAGGCACGCGACGCCATAGCGCCCCTTCGCCGAGCGGCGCGACATCATCGCCAGCAGCCCCGCCACGACCAGGGCCACCGCGCCGCCCTGCCAGACGAAGTCGATGAGGGCCCGTTCCAGCGCGTCCAGCACGTGCATCACTTCCCCCGCCTCTCGTGCTCGTCCAGCAGCTTCCGGATCTCCGCCAGCTCCTGCGCCGAGGCCCGCTTCATCGACAGGGCCTGGGCGACGACGCTCGACGCCGAGCCCCCGAAGGCGCGGTCCATCAGGTCGCGCAGCAGGTCACGCTGCGTGCGCTTCTGGCTGAGGGCCGCCTCGTAGACGTGCGTGCGCTCACTCTCGTCGCGCTGCACGAGCCCCTTCTCCGTCATGTTCTGGAGGAGCTTGAGGACGGTGGTGTAGCCGGTGTCCTTCTCCTGCGTGCCTCGGAGGGACTCATGCACCTGCCGCACGGTGCTGGGCCCCAACTGCCAGAGGACTCGGAGGATGGCCAGCTCGGCGCGCGTCGGCTGCGGTGGAACGGGCGTCATTCGCGAAAGTATTACGACGTATGTCGTATCTGTCAACGACGCTCGTCGTAGATGCCCGGGACGGGACACCGCGTCAGCGCAGGAGGCGGGTGTCCCGGGGCGCGGCTCAGGACTCGGCGGCCAGGTCCGGGCCGTTGGGCTCGTCGCCGTCGAGCCGGGCGGGGGCGCCGTCCGACTGGGCGCCGTACTCCTTGAGGCGGTACTGGATCTTGCGCACGCTGATGCCCAGCACCTCCGCCGCGCGCGAGGTGGAGCCCTGCACCATCTCCAGCGTGCGCAGGATGGCCTCCCGCTCGATGGCGGCCAGCGTGGCGCCGGGGATGAGCGAGCCCTGGCTGGTGCCCGAGGGCCGGGGGCCGCGCAGCACCGGGGGCAGGTCGTCGGTGGTCAGCTCCTGGCCCTGGGTGAGCACCACCGCGCGCTCGATGGCGTTCTCCAGCTCGCGGATGTTGCCCGGCCAGTCGTGCGCGAGCAGGGCCTGGAGTGTGCCCGGGGCCAGCCCCCGGACCTGCTTGCCGTAGGAGTCGCCGTACTTCTCCAGGAAGTGGTTCACCAGGGCGGGGATGTCGCTCTTGCGCTCGCGCAGGGGCGGGAGCGTCACGCTGACGACATTGAGCCGGTAGTAGAGGTCCTCGCGGAAGCGGCCCGCCTTCACCTCCGCGGCCAGGTCGCGGTGCGTGGCGGCCACGATTCGCACGTCCACCTTGAGCGTCTGGGTGCCGCCCACGCGCTCCAGCTCGCGCTGCTGGAGCACGCGCAGCAGCTTCACCTGCACGGTGGGGGAGATCTCCCCGATTTCATCCAGGAACAGCGTGCCGCCGTCGGCCAGCTCGAAGCGGCCCTCCTTGCGCGCAATCGCGCCGGTGAAGGCGCCCTTCTCGTGGCCGAACAGCTCGCTCTCCAGCAGGTTCTCGGACAGCGCGGCGCAGTGCACGCGGATGAAGGGCTTGTCGCGGCGGGGCGACTCCTGGTGCAGCGCCTGGGCGATGAGCTCCTTGCCCGTGCCGGACTCGCCCAGGATGAGCACCGTGGCGCGCGTGCTGGCCGCGCGGCGGATGACGTCGTAGATGCCCTGCAACTGCGGCGACTCGCCGATGATGTCGTGGAAGCGCCGCACGCGGGTGCGGACCTGGTCCCTGAGCGCCTCCGCCTCCTGGCGCAGGCTGCGCTTCTCCAGGGCCTTGGACAGGGTGACGAGCACCTGGTCCGCGTCCAGCGGCTTGAGCAGGAAGTTGTCGGCGCCGGACTTCATCGCCTCCACCGCCATCTCCACGCTGGCGAAGGCCGTCATCATGACGAACGTGGCGTCGCTGCCCTGCTCGCGCGCGGCGCGCAGCAGGCTCAGGCCGTCCATCTTCGGCATGCGCACGTCGGTGAGCACCACGGCGGGGGAGAAGTCCGCCACGCGCGCGAGCGCCTCGGCGCCGTCGGCGGCCTCGGCCACGTCGTAGCCCTCCTCGTTCAGGATGGTGGCGATGGCTTTGCGGGCGTTGTCCTCATCGTCGACGACCAGGATGCGCTGTGCGGACATGGGCGGGGGGCTCGGGGTCAGGGGAGTGCGAGAC